>NZ_JBQSVM010000025.1:0-47582 GCF_052376235.1 Psychrobacter sp. AOP7-A1-24
CTAATTATTTTTTTTCTAAAAAATTAGAATTTTAGCTGTGCGCCAACAGTCATAAGATCTACATCATCACCTAGCATGTCATATTCAGCTTCTACACTGAAGTCAGAGTTTACTGCGTAACCTAGACCTACACCACCAGCAATGTTGGTATCATCATCTGAGAAATCAGAGGCACCAGCAAAGTTGGTATCGTCAGCTTCGATTTCAGTTTTTGCAACACCTAACTTACCTTTAGCATATAGACCGCTGTTTGGGAATGCGTAACGGTAAGTACCATAAGCGCCATACGATTTAGCATCAATGTCGCCGCCTCTATAGTCAGCATCATCTGAACCTACATACTCAGCTTCGATACCGAAGTTAGGATCAAAGTTATAACCAGCAGTTACACCATATGCAGTTGGGTCATCAGCACCATCGACATCTAGATCGAATTGACCAACTTTAGCACCAACGTACGGTTGACCTGTATAGCCATTACCATAACCAACGGCAGCTTGTGCACCTACAGTCAATAAAGAACCAGTTGCTAGTGCAAGTATTGTTTTTTGTAGAGTTTTCATAATTAGCTCCTTGAAAGAAATTTGGACAAACAAGTTATTTATTTATATTGGCCTTGTGGCCCTATCGCCTTGTCTGCTAACGATGGATACATAGTAACAAACTATTTCAGACACTCTGTCAGTGTTTAATGGTACGAGAGTTAAGATTTGAAAGCGTTTATCATCGTGTGGGTTACAAAGGCTTAGATATGAAACCTTTTGTTACATCCACCCAATTTATGCAATAATCCGTACTCATTTCACAGTTTTCTTACTAGGCAAGTCAGCTAAATACGACCGTTGTAACAATAATTAGAGAGAAAAAATGCAAAATTCTATTACTGAGCGTTTGCAAACCGCACTTGGCGATCTAAAAACCAAGCAACAGTATCGTCAACTACCAGACTTGCAACATAATGGACGTTACGTGATTAGCAAAGGCAAAGCTCTACTTAATATCGCGAGTAACGACTATCTTGGTTTGGGTGGTGATGCTGAGTTGCAAGCTGAGTTCCTTGCTCAAGTAGGACAGTTACCTGCTACACATACTCCCAAAATGAGTGCCACCTCCTCACGCCTACTTACAGGCAATGATATACAGTTACAAGCCTTAGAAGAGGAACTGCAACACTGGTATCAAAGTGCAAGAGAAAAACAGAATTTAACCGACTCAAAATCTGTGTTGGTTTTGAACAGTGGCTACCATGCCAACCTAGGTATCTTGCCAGCATTGACAGCTTTGCCAGTCAAGACACTTATTTTGGCTGACAAGCTAGTTCATGCCAGTATTATTGATGGGATGCGTCTAAGCCAAAACAAGCTTGTCGCCTATCGTCGTTACCGTCATAACGATTATGAGCACTTGGCAAAACTCATTGAACAAGCAGACGAGACGGTTGAACGCATCATTATTGTCACCGAGAGTGTCTTTAGTATGGATGGTGACCGTGCTGACTTGCCTCAACTCGTACAACTAAAAGCCAAAGATGATCGTATTGAGCTGTATATTGATGAAGCTCATGCTATTGGAGTGCTTGGCAATACAGGTCTAGGATTGGCGGAAGAAACGCATACCTTGGCTGGTATTGATTATTTAGTGGGCACTTTTGGTAAAGCATTTGCTTCAATAGGTGCTTATATAATGTGTGACGAAGTTGTCAAACAATGGCTGATCAATGCCATGCGTCCACTGATTTTTAGTACTGCACTCCCTCCAATAAATCATGCTTGGACACGATTTATATTAGCAAAAATGCCGACCTTAACTGACGAACGTGCGCATCTAGCACAGTTGTCTACTACACTTAGTCAAGCCATTGATCCACAGCACCGTGTGTTACCCTCTTTGCAAGAGGTACACTACGCATCGCCTATCGTGCCTTATATGTTAGGCGATAACGCAAGTACGCTTGCCAAAGCACAACAGTTGCAAGCTGCTGGATTTTACGCGCTCCCTATCAGGCCACCTACTGTACCTGCAAATACTGCTCGCATTCGCTTAGTTATGAATGCCAACTTGACTAATGAAGACTACGAGCGATTAATACAGCAGCTGTAGCGTCTCGTTTAACGCAAACATTATTTCTACTATTGATAGATAACTGGCTCACTTGGATATCATAAAGCCTATGACAACACTCGACACCTCTAACGACCTCAGTGTTAGAAAACAGACCATTGCTCGCCACTTTGCGAGTGCTGGTGACTATGACCAACATGCCAATATTCAGCAGAAGGTCTGTCAGTCCTTACTTACTAATATTACTCAGACCGAACAAGACAGTGTATTAGAAGTGGGTGCCGGCACAGGTCAAATGACACGACTACTCGCTGAGCATATACAAAGCCCATACTGGGTCATTAATGAGTTATGTAGTGAGCAAGCTGCTACATTGCAATCCATATTGCCAACTGCTGGCATCGTCATTGGTGATGCTGAGACCATAGACTTAAAGGAAAATCATAGTTTGATTATCAGTGCCAATGCAGTGCAGTGGTTTGATGATCCATTGAGTTTCGTCACGCAGTCAGCAAGCCGTCTACGAACGGGAGGTCAACTGGTATTCAGTACCTTTACCCCAAATAACTTTTTGCAAATTAAAGCACTAACAGGTCAAGGACTCTACTATCCAGATATCGACAAGTGGCAATCTACATTGGTTGATGCATGTTTTGAGAATATCAAACTCTCAACTCAGCGTTTTGATTTACCATTTCCCACTCCTTACGCTATCCTAAAACATATGAAACTGACTGGCGTATCAACTAATCAGACACAAGTGAAAGCAGATAATACCCAGACCTTTATATGGACAAAATCGCGTCTACGGCAGTTTGAATCAGACTATTGGCAACATTTTTCAGAAGAGGACGAAACAGGAAAGCTCGTGGTTAATTTAACTTATGAAGTGCTCACAGTGAGTGCGTTTAAATCATAAGCACGCCTCTTAATTAATAAAAAAATAGCTAGTAGAAATAATAGCAAACAGGAAAAACAGCCATAAAAAAACGCACCCCGAAGGATGCGTTTTTTAATTTAACCAGTTAGTAGCCGTATTATTTTTTGTCTTCGTCTACTTCAGTAAACTCAGCATCAACGACGTCGTCATCTGCTTGGTTGTTATCAGCTGCACCCTCAGCACCTTGTTGGAACTGGCTTGGGTCCATACCTTCTGCACCAGCGCCACTATCAGCGTAGATTTTTTGGCTGATTGGCAAGAATGCATTGTCTAATGCTTCAAGCTTAGCTTTGATTTCATCATGGTCATCTTCTTTCGCTGCTGCTTCAAGCTCAGTGACAGCAGATTCTACTGTTGATTTTTCTTCATCAGTTACTTTATCTTCTGCTTCTTTTAGTGCTTTTTGTACAGCATGAATACGACCATCTGCTTCGTTACGAACTTGCGCTAGGTTAGCGAACTTCTCATCTTCAGCAGCGTTAGCTTCTGCATCTTGTACCATTTGTTCGACTTCTTCGTCCGACAAACCAGAATCTGCTTTGATCTGGATACTTTGTGCTTTACCAGTACCTTTATCTGTTGCAGAAATATTCATGATGCCATCAGCGTTGATGTCAAAAGATACTTCGATTTGCGGTAGGCCACGTGGTGCTGGTGGAATATCCGTCAAGTCAAAACGACCAAGCATTTTGTTTTGGTTAGCGATTTTACGCTCACCTTGATATACCTGAATCGTTACTGCTGGCTGGTTGTCTTCAGCAGTTGAGAATACCTGTGATTTCTTAGTAGGAATCATGGTATTTTTCTCGATAACTGGCGTCATAACACCACCCATCGTTTCGATGCCTAGCGTCAATGGCGTTACATCAAGTAGCAATACGTCAGTTTTGTCGCCAGATAATACGGCACCTTGAATCGCTGCACCAGCTGCAACTGCTTCATCAGGGTTCACGTCTTTGCGTGGCTCTTGACCGAAGAAGTCTTGTACTTTTTGCTGTACTAGTGGCATACGAGTCTGACCACCCACTAAGATAACGTCATCGATATCGCCAATTTTTAGACCAGCATCTTCAAGTGCAGTCTTACAAGGACCCATAGTACGCTGTACTAGGTCTTCAGTTAAGCTCTCAAGTTTTGAGCGGCTGATAGTCACAACCAAATGCTTAGGACCACTGCTATCAGCAGTGATGTATGGCAAGTTCACTTCTGTACTTTGTGCACTTGATAGCTCAATCTTCGCTTTTTCAGCCGCTTCTTTTAGACGCTGCATTGCAAGAGAGTCACCTTTTAGGTTCACATCTTGCTCTTTTTTGAACTCAGCAACTAAGAAGTCAATCAACGCTGAATCAAAGTCTTCACCACCTAGGAAAGTATCGCCGTTAGTCGCTAGTACTTCAAACTGTTGCTCGCCGTCTACATCTGCGATTTCGATGATTGAGATATCGAAAGTACCACCACCTAAGTCATATACAGCAACCGTGCTATCGCCTTGCTTCTTGTCCATACCATAAGCAAGTGCAGCAGCAGTTGGCTCATTGATAATACGTTTTACATCAAGACCAGCGATTTTACCAGCATCCTTAGTTGCTTGACGCTGTGAATCATTGAAGTAAGCAGGTACCGTTACAACTGCTTCAGTTACGCTTTCACCAAGATAGTCTTCTGCTGTCTTTTTCATTTTCTTCAAAATTTCAGCAGAAACCTGTGGTGGCGCAAGCTTTTTGCCGTTGATTTCTACCCATGCATCGCCGTTGTCTGCTTTAGCGATTTTGTAAGGAACCATGCCGATATCTTTTTGTACAACTTTGTCATCAAAACGACGACCGATCAAACGCTTGATCGCAAACAATGTGTTGCTTGGGTTGGTTACTGCTTGACGCTTAGCTGACTGACCAACAAGTGTTTCGTCATCTTTATAAGCGACGATTGATGGTGTTGTACGGGTACCTTCAGCGTTTTCGATGACTTTAACTTTGTCACCTTCCATTACTGCTACACACGAGTTAGTAGTACCTAAATCAATACCAATTACTTTACCCATAATCAATTGCTCCTAATTTGTTTTTAACAATAAATACTTATTTATCCAGACCGTAGTCGGTCACTTGTTGCTATATATCGGTTTACCCGTTGTATTTTTCAAGGCGATAATCACGCAAAAACGGTGTTTCATGTGATTTTTTGTGAAAAGCCTTCATATTAGTAGGGTTTAGCCCTAAAAATATTACTGACCAACACGAACCATAGCTGGACGCAGTAGACGACCGTTTAGGCTATAGCCTTTTTGTAAGACCGTACCAACCGTATCGGCTTCAGCTTCTGGGTCAATACCAACGGCTTCATGGAAGTCAGCGTTGAATTTTTCGCCTTGTGGGTCGACCACTTCTACGCCGTGCTTGGTCAATACTGCTACCAACGCTTTGTGCGTCAATTGAACACCTTCAGCAACTGGATCATTGGCATCAGCGTTTTCGATAGCACGCTCTAAATTATCAACGATGTCTAACAATTCTTTAGCAAACTTCTGTAGCGCAAATTTTTTGCTCTTATCCGCTTCTTGTTCCATGCGTTTTTGCGCATTATAAGCTTCAGCATTAGCGCGTGCAGTACCTTCTTTAGCTTGCTTTACTTCGCCTTCTAGCTCGGCAATACGTGCTTTGAAAATATCAAGGTTGATTTCGTTTTCGATAGTCGCTTCTTCACCTGAATTATTCTGTGGATCAAATTCTTTCATGGTTTCTTCTAAGATACTGTCATTCTGATCAATATTTTCATGTGCCACATTCTGGTCAAGATTTTCGTGGTTCGGGTTTTGCTCGCTCATGATAGCTCCTTGGAATTTCAATAATGAAGATTAAGATACGGCATAGTAGACCGAATAATTGCTGGATCATACTATGCCATTATTAAATGCTCGATAATTCTGACTCATTGTTTTTTTAATACGCTCTAATAGCTGCTTGATAAAGGTGATGAAGACAAATTTCAAGCCTAAAGCAAAGGATTTTTTACCATTTAAGACAAATATTAGTGAAGTATTATCTTGAACGTAAATTTAAGATTTTGCTTCTATGCCAATAAACCTCAATATTCGCTCGCAAAAAGAACAAAAAGCGGCTATTTATTCCAAGTGCTTTACGCTTACTAATCAAGCTATTACCAAAAGACACGCTGTTGCTTTGTTAACTATCTTATTATTACCATAAATAGTATCGCCTACACTCGAATGCACGCTAAAAATCATTTATGAGAGCTGTCATGCCTAATTCAAGAAATTTATCTATCAATACTTTACTGAATAAAGCGTTGATGACATTGCAATTAGCGTCAAAAAAGCCGTCGAACCAAGATGAAAAGTTATTTGACTGGTTAGAAAAACGTCTAAGCGTTAAAGAGAAAATACTCACCTATAACCCTGTGACAAATTACCAGCAGCATACATTGCATTATGCAATGAAGGGTCTAGGCTACCTACCAGATCCTATATTAGAGGGCATGATTGGTTACCTGAAAGGTCCCAACTCAAAACAATACCTACATGCTAATGCTCATCTGCGCCTTATCCTTGCAGTAAACAACTACCTCAAAATACCGTTAGAACTTATGTCAATGCCAGAATTACGTGAGAAATTTACTGCTGATGCGGTAGCCATGCAATCACCTAAGGTATGGCAGCAAACCAATAGCAATATGCTAAGTAATATAACGCCCTTTACCAAAAGAAGTGACTCATCTGTTAGCTGGAAAAACGAGGTGATTGCCAATGCTGATGATGGCGGTATGACGCTTCGTTGTTACAAAGCAGGTGGTAAAAAGTCTGGTTTCAGAAGAAAACGTATCCATAACCCTGACGAAACGGTGATGCTATTCTTTCATGGTGGCGGTTTCTGTATTGGTGACGTTGATACGCATCATGAATTCTGCCATACAGTCTGTGAGCAGACTGGTTGGTCTGTCGTTAGTGTCGATTACCGCTTAGCACCTGAATGTCCTGCTCCAGCAGCACTAAAAGACTGCATCACCGCATATGCTTGGTTGGTTGAACACTGCGATAAATTAGACGCATTACCTTCTCGTATCGTCTTAGCAGGTGATAGCGCAGGGGGTGGACTATCTACTCTCATGGCGCAGCAACTGACAGCGCCGAGCAAAAGTGCATGGACAGATCTAGGTATAGATGAACAGAAGACGTACAGTTTATTAAAGAAACTACCCAGCCCCTTAGCTCAAATGCCTTTATACCCAGTCACTGATATTGAGACAGATTATCCAAGTTGGGAGATATATGGCGAAGGACTGCTGTTAGACCATGCTGATGTAGCAGTATTTGATGCTGCTTGTTTGGAGAATAGCCTGCTGCCTCGCCTACACGTATTGAACTCACCTATGCTGGGCGATAATAGTAAAGTTTGCCCAACTTACATTGTGGCTTCTGAGCTTGATGTATTGCGTGACGAGGCTTTTGCTTATGCAAAGCAATTGGAGGGCTATGGCGTTGCTGTGGAGACACATACGGTACTGGGCGCACCGCATGGCTTTATTCATTTGATGAGCATTCACCAAGGTCTTGGACAGGAGACAAACAATATCATTCACAGTTTTAGTAACTTTGTACGTGAGATTATCGGTACACAATCGCGGTTAGCTGCATAAACTGCTAGCTACCTAACTGCTGGTTTTACATCTAGCTAATTCGTACTGCCAGAGAGCGTAATTAACCAAATCTCTGAACGCGACCCTAGCCGAAAAGGAATACCCCAAAAACCATAACCAGAAGACACAACAAAGTGTCCTTTACCAATCTGCTCATAGCCATAACCCAATCGATTGATAGCATTGACGATGAAGTTAGCAGGGAATACTTGACCGTTGTGAGTATGTCCTGAGACTTGTAAATCTATAGGTAATTGACTGTGATTATCTATATCGCTCGGTCTATGGTCTAACAATATCACTGGCTGCGACGTATCTACTTGCGCAAGTAGATTAGTAGTCGCTACACGTTGACGTTTATGATTATCAAAACGGCCAACCAACCATACCGGTTGACCTTCATGCTCGATACAGAGCACCTCATCGTTCAATAGTTGTACACCTGCATTTTGTAGCGCTTCGCTAATAGGCCGCTCATGGCCATATAAGTCATGATTGCCCAACGTTGCATAGACACCACGTGGCAGACTACTGCACAATTCTGATAAATTCCGCTCCATATGATAGTCATTAAACGCATCTGTATTATCATCCATGATATCTCCTGGCATCAGTAGCATATCTGCACCAGAACGAACCATAAGTTGATGCAATCTATCTATAGCTTTCACACCAAATAATCGTCCTATATGCAAGTCACTAGCGACTGCAATACGTAGTGGCTTTGCCAAAGGTTTATCTATCTTGATAGACAGTTTGCGCACGACAGGAGAATAGGCGCTATATAAGGAGTAGCTGAATAGTGCTAACAATAGGAATAGCGCTAGTACTCTTAGCCCTATAGCCATTTCATTAGGTTGGTACAACATACTATCTAATGAAGCAATTACTAGCAGATACCCTCCGTAGAGTAGACTCACTGCTAATGCCGTCAGTATCATAAAATGCATGACTAGCATCCAACCACTAACCCAGCGATAACTGTTAGCAAATACTCTTTTTATGCTCAATACTAGTAGACCATTAGTAATAATAAATATACTAGCCCATATCGTTGTCTGTAATGTGGAAGTCATCCAAGGCTGGAGCCACCATTGTATGCTTAATACTGTACCCAAACTAAACAACTGTAATAGCAAAAAGATAGTGAAGAAAAACGCATAACGCATGGACTGCCCTCAGACACAAATACGGTTCAATAAGCGGTTATCGAAAAATGAGTATTAATGTTTCACATGAAACAATTGACATATACCTATTTCTGATCTTCTAATGCTTGCTGCAGTGTCGAATGTTTGAACGAATAACCTGCATCTAATAGCGCTTGTGGTAGCACCTTTTGCCCATCGATAAGTAATGTCGACATTTCCCCAAACATCAGTTTGAGCATAAACTCTGGTAAAGTAAAAAATGTAGGACGCTGTAACCAAGATCCAAGTGCTTTGGTAAAAGTATGGTTAGTCACAGGGTTTGGAGCGGTCAGATTATATACGACTGCAGTCGTATCATTTCCTGCACTATTTTCAGTTTCAAAGGTATTTTCACTAATAGATGTGTTGTCTTGGGTTAAACTATTGATGTGATTGATATCTGTTTTGCTTGCAGATTTCAGGTGCTGCTCGATAATAAAGATAACTGCACTGACCCAGTCCTCACGGCTAATCCAACTCATCATCTGTTGTCCATCACCCAACTGTCCGCCGACGCCAAATTTAAACGGCAGCAGTAATTTAGCCACCATACCACCCTCAGGGTGAATCACCACACCTGTTCTGACAATAGCCACAGGCACATCATAATCAGTCGCTTTGAGTGCCAAGCGCTCCCATTCATCACATAATGTATGGGCAAAATCCGTCTTATAGTCGCTGTTTTCAGTCAGTGGCTTGTCGCCCTGTGTACCATACCAACCGATTGCTGAACCGCTCACTAGCAAATTAGGTTTTGTGCTAGCACGTGCGATAAAATCCAATATCGACTGAGTAGGCTTGATACGGCTCGCCATCAACTCTTCTTTTCGCTCATCGCTCCAACGAGAGTCAGCAATCCCAGCACCTGCTAAATTCAGTATGACATCAAAGCTCATATCAGACGTCGCAAGCTCGTCATAAGTCATCATATTGATATCATCGGGATGTGCTTGGCTTGCATCACGAGTTAACCAAGTAATCGTCACGTTTTTATTTTGCGCGCGATACCGTGCCATTAGTTCTCGACTGAATGCACTTCCCAAAAACCCTGAACCGCCACTAATTAAAATATTCATACCCTACTCCCTATATACATCAAATATAGCCGCTATGACTTATTGTTGAATTGCTCATCGTTCAACAAAGACTAGCCTGTTGTAACCATCGTCTACTTTTTTGTGGTTTTTATCAAAACGACTTTTACATACTTTTGGTAAAGGTGTGTGGAGAGAAATAGTCAAATTAGAAAATATTTGATTTATGAATGCTCAAATGAATAAGGCGCAGCAATACCTATCACTTTGTATGACAAGTAATCGTATTTGAGAAGTTTAAGAAATTTTATAGCGAAAGCTATCGAACGACGAAACCTGTCGTTGCATCACGAATCTGGCTAGGTAAGGTATAACCCAACGTATCACCTTGCAAGTAACCAATTTCATCTTCGAAATAAGCATAGGCGGCTTTAAAGGTGCTAGCAGGTGTTTGACCTGATGGGTTGCAGCTTGTAGAAACTAACAGACCAAACGGGTTCTGTTTACTAACTACCTGCTGGCAAAGCTGACGGATTATAGGATGCGAGATAACTCGAACAGCGATAGTCTGATGCTGACCCGTAATCCAAGTGGGTATAGTGTCAGCAAGCTGCTGAGGAATTGGTAATAACCAAGTATGTGCTTGGTCATTTCGCAGCTCACCTTCACTATCATCTGTCTGCCAACTATCAATAACCTGCTGGCGCTGAGTATCGTCTAAAGATGCGAGCAAAGACGCCAAGCGAGATACACTATCAGTAACGACTATCATGCCTTTAGCTTGTGGACGTTTTTTGATATCCAATATACGTTGAACAGCCACTTGATCATAAGGGTCACAGCCGATACCCCAAACGCTTTCTGTGGGATACGCGAGAAGCTGTCCGTCTTTAAGCCATTTAGCAGCTTGGATAGTAGAATCAGTGATAAGAGGTGTAGGTTGGCTCATGACTTAAACGGTTCATAGAAGTAAATTCTAATAATACCACAAGAAAGATATTATCTAGGAGAGTCTATAACTAAGACTATCTATGCCACTGTCTAATAAGGAATGTTTTCAGTCTTTTAAACGCGTAAATATCGTCCGCCCTGTTCGCTGATGAGACCCATTAGCTCAAGCTCCATCAGCTGACCAATCAACTGCGGTGGTGCAAGCTTGGTTACACTAACAAGCGCATCTAAATCCTGCCCATGCCAATCAAGCTGCTCATAGATTATAGCTAAATGCTCAGGTACAACGACTGTGCTACGAGCAGGCTTTATCTCAGAGGATGGTTGCTGGCCAGTGGGCTGGATTAAGTTAGCTTTTACTTTTGTCTCAAGCGCATCAGAAGTTTGAGTAATGTTCGAGTAATTATTGGAGTTGGTCGCGTTCGCTGCTCTATAAGCGCCTTGATTATAGTCAAGCTGACCATAGACGTCTTCTAGTACTTGCTGAGGATGATAAACTAAAGTCGCGCCTTCACGTATCAAATGATGGCAACCCTCTGCATTACTATTATCAATATGACTGGGAATGGCAAAGACCTGCTTACCTTGCTCAGACGTTAGACGTGCAGTGATAAGCGAGCCACTTTTGATCGTCGCTTCCGTCACAATGGTTGCGAGACTCAGCCCAGCTACCAGACGATTGCGACGCGGAAACGTATGTTTATGCGGCTGAGTATGCGGTAGTAACTCACTGATGATGCAGCCACCTTGCTCGATAACTTTAGTAAACAACTGATCCCTATGATTAGGATAGTTTACATCGATTCCCGTACCCATTACCCCAACTGTCCGTCCCTGATAGTCAGAGTCTGTCTGTGCTAGTGCACCTAAATGCGCACGTTTATCCACACCCATAGCTAGACCGCTAGTGATGATGTAACCTGCTTGCGCTAAGTACTGCGCCATATCGAAAGTAATTTTTTGCGCATGTGCAGTGGGTTTTCGACTACCTACTATAGCGATTTGTGCCTGATGTAGGCGCGCGCTATTGCCACGATAAAATAATAAGGGTGGTGGATCGTATATTTGTGAGAGTTGGGCAGGATAGTCGGAATCATCAGCAAATAACAAACCATAGCGTCCCTCTATCAATGCTTGGTGAATTTTCTCGATATTAGCGAGTGTTTGCTCTGGCTGTTCATGACGTTTTAGATGGGTATGATGAATACCCAACTGCCGCCACGCTTCTACTTTAGCTTGCCAAGCAAGCTGCGGATAACCAAAAGAGGTAATGAGTTTTTGATAAGCAGATAACGACGCGTTCACCTCGTACCACAGCGCTAAAATAGCACGCTGATCGTCGGATAAAGAAGAGGTGACTGTCGTCATTGTCATCTGTCTCGTATAGGCAAGCTTAGGTTAGTATGTCGTTTAATATATTACTTAATGAAGCCTTATCGCTATTTATAAATAAGGAGGTGGCAATAACTGATCACCAATATTAAGTGGTAACTCAGAGTCTAGTACATAAGCATAGCTGATGTGATCAAAAGTATTGAAAACCATCACCATACCGCTAGGCTCGTTTGGTAGACGTACAGGCGTATCGTTGTCCTTAGTATCACGTACCAAAGGTCCTTTTTGATAAACCGTCAGCACATCACCTGGCTTAGCACCCTGCAAACTACCCAAATTGATAGCGACCACACTGCCCTTCGCAGCCGAGCTGATAGAATCCATCACACGTACAATCATACCACCACGACTGACACTCGCAGGCGTTGGATAAAAGACAGGCGGAATAGCGTTGTCTAACTCTACAAATACGCGATCTCCTTCGCGTACTTCTTTGCCATAGCTATCGATAAGCTGCAAGCTAGTCACACCATTACTCTCTGTAGACGTAACAAGACCCGTCGCTACTTGTGTAACTTCTAGGCCAATCATTTCTTGGGTCTTAGGGTCCACGTATAGCTCACCCTCACGGTAAACTCCGTAACGCTGACCCACGATAAGTGGGACACCTTTAGCATAGACCTTATCACCGCTAGCGGTAATCAAGTTACGATTTTTAGACGCTAAAATATAGGGCGTAGTATTGAAGTCTTGGGGATCAACGATAAGCGTTTTATCAAGCCAATGCTGAACCGCTGACCACGGAATCGGAGGAACGCTATTAGCGGTTGAGGTAATCGCGAGCGTACTTGTACCTACATTCCCATTAAGCTGTTTTTCAATGCCAGCACAGCCTTTACCTGTGTCAACGCCTATCAGTGTTTTACCTTGAATCACACATAAGATAAGAACGTCATTAGGATAGATAAGGTTTGGATTTTTGATTTGCTTATTGGTTGCCCAGATTTCTGTCCAGCGCCACGGGCTATCTAGGTAGCGACCTGAGATATCCCATAAGGTATCGCCTTTTTTGATAGTATAACGATTAGGCGCATCAGCTTTGATAGCAGGTGGAGGGTTGTTTGCTTGAGCTGTGCTCATCAACATGGCGCTACTAAACGTCGTAATCAGTAGTGCTTTTGCTATTTTTTTTAAGCTCATCTTCATCGTTATATCCACAATATGTACCATTATGTTTGCTATGAAAAGTCGTATTTTATTTATCACTGTAGATATTTTTTAAATTAGTAAATAATCAATATTATCAGCAATTTATAAAAAAAGTTCTCATAGTAACTATAGGGTAACTGTTTAGCATAATTGGCTAGAATAATTCCTAAAAAAGCGCCTAGCACAATGATGACTTGCTGGCGCTATTTTTTAATATTACAATTATATCTACCATAACACAATCATAAACACTTTATTACAATAGTGTAACTTTTGCGTGGACACTTTTTTATCGACGATAGGCCCAAAAGCCTTAACTACCTAAGCAGGATTCGGTGTGACATGTTGACGAATTTGCTCAGCGACTAGCTCGGCCTCGTTACCTAATACAACCACATGCTGTGGTAGGTCTTCCAAACCTTTGGTATGCGCTGGACGCTCAATGTCTATGTGACCTACCGATTCTACGATAGTGTCAGCAAATTTAACTGGTAGTGCCGTCTCTGCACAAACTATGATCTCATCATCTAGCTGCAACTCTTTGGCGACTTTAATTCCGTCTGCAGTATGTGGATCAACCAATTCACCATGTTGCTCATAAAGCGATTTGATAGTTTGTAGGCGGTCGTTATGAGTAGATTTACCAGCAGCAAATCCATAACGGTTATTGACCGTCTCCATCAAGTCGGATAAGTCAAACCCTCGACCTGATTTTACGCCGTCAAATAACTCATGAACACGCGCACTGTCTTTATCCAATAATAGGTACACAAAACGCTCAAAATTAGAGGCTTTTGAAATATCCATTGAAGGACTTGACGTTACATAGGTTTTTTCAGTCGGACGCGGTTGGTATGCGCCTTGGTTAAAGAAGTCATTCAATACATCGTTTTCATTGGTTGCGACAATCAAACGGTCAATTGGTAGCCCCATTTCACGAGCGATATGACCAGCACAGATATTACCGAAATTGCCCGATGGTACACTAAAGCTGACTTTTTCATCATTGTTTGAAGTCACAGCGAAGTAGGCTTTAAAATAGTAAACAATCTGCGCTAGGATACGGCCCCAGTTGATTGAGTTTACCGTGCCTAGATTATAAGTTGCCTTAAACTCAGCATCTTGCTGTAGCGCTTTGACAATATCCTGACAATCATCAAACATACCATCGATAGCGATATTATGGATATTAGTATCAGTCAAGCTATACATCTGCGCACGTTGGAATTCACTCATTTTGCCATGAGGTGACAGCATAAAGACTTCAATGTTTTCTTTACCACGCAATGCGTACTCTGCTGCACTACCTGTGTCACCACTGGTCGCACCAATGATGGTGATACGCGCGTCTTTTTTCTTGAGCACATATTCAAAGGCATTACCTAAGAACTGCATCGCAACGTCTTTAAATGCTAGTGTTGGACCATTTGATAGTCCTAGAATGTATAAACTGTCTTCAAGTTTGCGGACAGGAACAATCTCTTCACTACCAAATACCTCAGCAGTATAAGTACGTTCAATAATATCTTGCAAATCAGCCGTAGGAATATCAGTGGCAAAATGCTGCATAATCGCCATAGCAAGCTGCGGATAGCTTAGCGTACGCCACTCATTGAGGGTTGCACTACCGATGTTTGGGTACTGCTCAGGCAGCATCAGACCGCCATCTGGGGCAAGACCCATCAAAAGCACATCACTAAAGTCCATCGGCGCTGTCTGACCACGAGTACTGATATATTTCATTAGCTTGTCCTGTCTACAATAATGTTATTCAATAGTTAAAAACGTTTTATTCAGCTGTTTTTTGTAGCAACGCATAATAAAAACCATCGCCACTTGCGCTATCAATCGGTAAGCACTGTCGACCAATCGCTTGTCCGATACCCCAGTTGCAATCCTCTGTAAACTCAATCACTACCGCATCATTATGATGAGTGATGAAGTCCTGCATTTGCTCGACGTTCTCTTGTTTTAAGATAGAACACGTTACATACAGCAGATAGCCACCAGCTTTGAGTTGTGGCCATAGATTATGCAAAATGTCTGCTTGCAATAGTGCCGTTTGCTCAACATCCTCTTCAGTACGCAGGATACTGATATCAGGATGACGACGAATCACCCCAGTCGCGGTACAAGGAGAGTCCAATAATATCGCATCAAATACTGGCTCATTAGTAGCCGCTTTTTTATTTTTTCCATGCTGCCATCTGGTCGCATCGGCACAAACGATGTTAAGTGCGACACTTTTCTCTGCTTGCTGCAAATCATGCTGACTTAAATTCAAACGCTGTAAATTCTCACAAATACGCTCAATACGTGGTGCTTCATTATCAATAGCTGTTACTTTGAGATTAGTAGTCACAGATGATGTTTTAGCATTATCTTGTTTCACGTGAAACAACGATGATTGATCATTAGCACTTATGAGTTCTAACCAATGAGCAAGTTTGCCACCAGGTGCCGCACAGGCATCTAAAATATGTATTCCTTTTCCAGTACTATCGCTATCAGTACCATCAATGTCGGCAACTTCAGAACTGTTTATATCAGCCCTGAGCTTAGCCATCAATGCTTTGTTGATAATCGGTGCTGCTAGCTGGGCATGCATGTCTTGGACGCTAGCAGTTCCTTGGGCAAATTCAGGCAATGCGTTAACGGCCGTGCTTTGATGTAGTCTAAGACCTTTGGTTGATAGTGTTGTAGCCGTAGCAGACTCTGACGCGTTCAATAATTTAAAACCACTCGTTAGTTCAACGATGTCAGCATCAACTTCTGCACCATACAGTGCATGATGATAATCTTCTACCGACGTAACCGACGAGTTTACTCGTAAAAACATCGGAGCTGATTGGCGTAAGCCTTGTGTTAACTCATCATACTGCTCGCTCCAGTCTTGCTTAAGCTGATAAGCAAGCCAATTCGGTAGGCTATGCTTTTTATCGCACTTCTTACGAAACTTACTTGGGTTCTTAGCGACTTTGCGCAAAATAGCATTGACTAGACCAGTAGAGTGAGCAAATCCAATCTCTTTTGCTGCTTCAACGGTTTCATGAATCGCAGCATGGTCAGCCACTTCCAAATACAGCAATTGCACTAAACCTACTTGAATAGTGGTACGAACTTCTACCTCATCAATCGGGTTGTCTGCTAGCGTATCGAGCAAACGTGCCAGCGCATGCCACTGACGTAATGTCGTGAGTAGTAACGCATGGGCAAAACCTTTATCACCATCGTGCAGACTATTTAGTAATGGGTCGAGGACGCTTGAGAGTGACTGGCCATTTTGGATAGCCAGTAAGGTACGAATCACACGCACGCGTACGCTACCATTCATAATAAGGTTGCTTGATGGTTTGAGCTTATTGTTTCTAGGCGCAGTACTGTTTTGTCTCATTAAATTTTATTTCCTTGACGTATGATCGATAGCGTCTTGTGCAAGTAGGTTAAATATAAGTAAAAGTTATTTTGATTCTGTCGTAAATTGATCGCCATCGTTTAATTGATTGCCGTGGCAAACTTGCTCAGCAGTCATTGGCTTACCACCCGCAAACTGTAAGCGAGTAATGGCTAACGTAGTAGCTGTTGATTCAGCTTCGCTCTCTTTACCACAAGCGACTAGAATCGCTTTGCGACCGACACTGATAACCGTTCCAGCAGCCTCATTGGTTGGCTGCGACGTATTGACAGGCAGACTAGCCAATATTTTGACACGTTGCCCTGCGAGGAAAGTATATGCACCTGGCCATGGTGTCAGCCCTCGGATTTGGCGTTCAATAGCAGCGGCAGACTGCGACCAGTCAATTTCACCTTCGGCTTTGACCAGTTTTTCAGCATAGTTAGCCTGACTCTCATCTTGAACCACAGCCTGTGCTTGATAATGCGGCAAATCTTGTAATACAGTGCTAACGGCATCCGCACCAAGCTCAGCCATTTTATCGTGGAGACTGGCAGCAGTATCATCAGCCTCAATACGAGCGCTGGTTTTGTAAATCATATTGCCAGTATCTAAGCCCTTATCCATCTGCATAATGGTAATGCCTGTTTCATCATCGCCAGCCAACAGCGCGCGGTGTATTGGTGCAGCGCCGCGCCATCGTGGTAGTAATGAAGCATGAATGTTTAAGCAACCATGAGTAGGCGTATTTAACACACCAATAGGTAGGATCAATCCGTAAGCGGCGACAATCATCACATCTGGCTGATAGGTGCGTAGCGTTTGCCGTGCAGCCATTCCTTCTGTGCTAGATTTCTTAAAGGTGGTTGGTTGCTCTACAGCGATATCGTGTGCCAATGCCACCTCTTTTACCGCAGAGGCTGACAGTTTTTGACCACGGCCTGCTTTACGATCAGGCTGCGTATAAACAGCGACTATCTCTATATTGAGTGCTTCCTGCTGATCGATCAATGCTGATAGACTGATAGCTGCAAATTCAGGTGTCCCTGCAAATACTACCCTCAATCGATAAGTAGTTGGGGTATCATGGTCAGTGAACGAATTGGATGTATCAAAGGTGGGAGTAGTCATAGTCATACATTATATAAGGTTTATTTGTTCATTATAGGTGAGTTTACGGCGCAGTGCCATGATTGTAATGGCCTCACTTCATGATAACCGATGACATGGTTTATCCTCATAATATAAAGAATATTAAATGTTCTATTTATATCTTTTACAAAACAATTTGATGTTAACAACCACTCTCTATAAACAGAGAGCTGTTATTCTGCTATAAATAGAAGTAAGCATTTATACCTTTAGGCAATCTAGCTATCGTATAATCCACTTTCTGTATGTAGAAACCTCATTTTAGTTTCACTATATTTTTCGTGTCGAGATAGGGCAACGCTTTCATGCAACAGTATCAGTCCTTACAGCGCTTATTGATTTTTTATACCTTATCTCTAATGGTTATGTTGCTGTTGTACTATGTCACACTGTTTGATGGGTTGCAGAAACATAGCGAGCAACACAGTATAGATACGTTTCATTCTTTACAGCACAATATCGTTGAGCATGCAGCGCCTGTAGATAATGAAATAAAGAAAATCTTAGAACAACCTACTTTTGACCGCATCAGTTACCAACTGATTTTAATGATGCCTTCTGGACAAACCTATATTCATCATAATACCCGTCCCAATGAGTCTGCTTTTTCTACCGTTACTTTTCCTACTATTGGTACATCAACTTCTAACAGCAATGATCATAGCTCTTACACAGTCAACAGCAATGAATTAACAGGAACAATTAACCTAAACAGCGGACATCAGATTTACATCATATTGCGTCACGAACCTTTTGATATCGACTGGGTATCCTACCATTATTGGCTCCCTTTAATGGTAGCCATCGTACTTTTCTTTATGGCACTACTTTATGTACTTAATCGTCGAACCAACTGGGAACAATTACTGATCTATACCGATAATTTGAGTAATCGCGCCAAAGAGTCCTATGCGCCACCGCCTTTCTTACAGAAAAAATCTACTACCGAGTTCATGCTTTTAGGTCATGCACTAAGTCGCGCTAGCTACCAAATGCATAATGACTATCGGCGTATCAAAACGTTGACGCATCGTTTAGAACGTTTAGTTGATCAAGCACCCTTACCGATGTTGATGAGCATACGTCATGATAAAATCAGTTTCTACAATCAGCGTTTTGAACAGGTATTCACTCCTTCTACGCAGAAGGAGCAGAGCTATCAGCTGACTGATTTCGTTGAAGGGAAAGATGAGGCCACTCAAATACTCTTACAAAACATCTCGAGTCTACGCGTTACTCGTACACTCATAGTTTACGGCTTGGAAAACAAACAAGCCTACCAACTACACGTCACCCCATGGTTTGGTGAACACGGGCAAGCTCACGGCTTTACGGTACTTCTTAGTAATATTGATGAATTTACCAATCAAATTGAACAATTACAGCTGCACAACCAACAACTGCAATTACAAATTAATGAATCAAACGAAGCCCGAGCATTTATAGGTCGTAAGTTAAGGCTACCACTAGAGAAGATAATTGATTCGTTAGAGCCCATCGACCCTTCAACATTGACGGATCAAGGCAAAAAAACTCTAAATACATTGATTGCAACCAGTCAAAAGATGCTAGCGACACTCAATGACACGTTAGCGACAGAAGAAGTTGAAGTCAGAAAAACACATCTAAGTATCGAAACGGTTGATATTTATAAGGTAAGCAAAAAGGTTAGTAATTTAGTCACAAAAGAAATAAGACAACAAGGGTTAGAATTGATCTACTTCTTTGCGCCAGACTGTCCTCGTTATATCGAAACTGATTACATTCGACTGCACCATATCCTATTAAACCTGTTGAAAAACGCCATTAGCTTTACAACGTCAGGCTATGTCGCGCTCACTGTGGATCGTTTATCTGAAGATAAAGTAACGCGAGTAAGCAATCAGTATTTAACTCCTGACAATGACCCTACAATACCTGCGCAGACACCTTATTGGATTCGGTTTAGCGTAAAAGACACTGGAGCAGCCATTACTCCTGAGAGACAAAATCAATTAGTTAACATCTTGAATCAAGACAGTGACCAAACCAATCACAACTTAGTTGAAGACAGTAATATTGGCTTGAATGATGCCAATAGCTTCGCTAAGTTACTTGGCGGTTTTATCGAACTAAACACTACGGTGGATAAAGAAACGATATTTAACCTTTACCTTCCTTATCCTCATTCCACTTTTCAGTCGGTATATCATCGTTGTTCGCAGCTACCCCATATTCATCTGATCGCTATCATCAATCAACCTCTAGTTGCTAAACATTTACAACGTTTATGCGAGTACTTAACGATATCCGTGACTACCTACAGCATTTTAGAGAGAGCCACTGTCCAGCAGCTAAAAAACAAATTAAAACAAGACGAGCAAACCGTCATTCCTGTTTTGTTATTAGATTATGAGTACAGCCAATCTATCACCTCATCAGCTCATGCGAGCAACAAGTATAGTGAGCAACAGGAAGTGTTAAACGACCTAGTCGCTACGCCTTCATTACCAAAGATATTACTTAGCATGAAACCTGAGAGGCATATCCCCTCTACTTTACTGGGACGATATGATGGATTTTTAACCAAACCCTTGGATGCAAGCTTACTACTTTCTGAGCTGCTACGCTTATCCTTGTCTGCAAGGAAAAAATTAAACATACTAGTCAAACATCAATATGACAGCAGTCCATCTTTTGTGGAAGAAGATATATCTGAAAAAGAAGCTTTGCCTCCACTAATTTTGGTCGCAGAAGATAGTCCTACTAACCAAAAAATAGCCTGCAAGATGTTAAGTAAACTCGGTTATCGTAGTATTGTTGCAGAAGACGGACAGCAAGCACTTGAAAAACTCAAAAGCCAGCGCGAAGAGATTTCTTTGATTTTGATGGACTGCCGAATGCCTGTTATGGATGGCTTACAGGCCACACAAGTGATTCGTTCACAAGGTGATAAAATACCTATTGTGGCGCTAACTGCAAATAATACAGAAGAAGATCGCGAGGCTTGTATGCAAGTAGGTATGGATGAGTTCTTATCCAAACCCATTAGCAAGAAAGATTTAGAATCCGTTTTGCAGAGTTTTATACAATAAATTTTAAAAACAAATAAAAAACACCCTTTCGATATCACTCAGTTTAAGCAATATCGAAAGGGGTAAACGCTTGGTACGAAGAGGTCATCTTTGTAAGCTTAGTGGTTATTTCATAAACCCATTATCTGCCAAAAATGACTCTGTGATTTTACTTTGCGGGCTTGACGTATTCATACCGTCAGATTGAGATTTATTTAATAGACGTTCTAGATAACGCGCAACGATATCTACTTCGATATTGACCTTATTACCTACTAACCAATGCTTAGCAATATTTGTCACTTGAGCAGTATGCGGGATAATATTTAAAGAGACGATATTATCACGCACCAAATTTGTTGTCAGGCTAATACCATCTACCGTGATAGATCCTTTAGTCGCTGTATAATGTGCCAGCTCTTGTGGTATCTCAATCTCAATATAGATAGAGCGAGCATCTTGTTGTAGTTTACTAACCACCCCTACCCCATCTACATGACCTGCAACGATATGACCACCAAAACGAGTGGTTGGTAGCATGGCTTTTTCTAGATTGACCGTGTGCCCTGCTTTTAACCCTTCTAACGCTGTTCTAGCAATAGTTTCACGTGAGACATCCACAGAGTAGTGGTTACTTCCAAGCTCCACCACAGTTAAACAAATACCATTTGATGCAATAGAATCACCTAGCTTCACGTCACTGAAATCTAAGTCATCAGACTCTACTGTCAAACGTATGTCACCGCCTGTTGCCTGCATGGACTTAACTGTTCCAACGCTTTCTATAATTCCAGTAAACATATCACCCTCATCTCATCACAGTATTGCCGTCATAGGCGAATATTTTAGTTTATCAATTCTTTATCACAATTTGTTCAAATATCTGACAATTAAACATTATTAGATTTGACCTTCAATAGGATAGATTGTGGATAAGTAAGGATAAATCAATAGAGATATATCTAAAAGTCTTTATGAATACATAGTTATCCACAATAGATGCAAATTTTTCGTGGAACATGAAAAACTAATAAAAAATACATAAAATATTGATTCTGTTAAGTATTTAGTAGAAAAATCAAGATAAATGCATATTCCCTGTTTCATGTGAAACAAAGCTATACACAGTTCCATGTGAAACATAAAAACCAATAAATTATTTATCCACATCCTAGTCTTATTTCCAGAAGCTGTGGATAGTATGATTACACAAAAAATATTTATAAAGGTAATAAAGTTAATTTGAGATCTGGGCCAAGCTGTTGATAATTTTCGATATCAAAACGTAACTGCTGAGCAAGGGAGATAGGATTGAAGTTAACCATTGGACGTGCTTGGTCACCTAGCAGACAAGGTGCCTGATAAACGATTAGCTCGTCTACCAACTGTTGACTTAAAAAACCACCTGCGACACTAGAACCTGCCTCCACTAACACGTCATAGCATTGATGCTCACTAACCAGTTTGGCTAACAACGCCGACAAATCATCTTCGTGCCAGTAGATAGTATCTGGATGCCGACACAGCTGATAATCAGACTGTAGACTGTACTTTAAACGCTGACGCCTATCAAGTATGACTATTTTGGGATTAGGTATTTTCTCAGATGGTACATCCAGTTGTCTTGAGCGCACATTGAGTTGTGGATTATCAGTTATTACGGTTTCACTGCCTGTGATAATCGCGCCACTTTGTGCTCGTAGTTTTTGAACATCTTCGCGGGCAGCTGTCGAGGTAATCCACTTTGATTCACCAGATGCCATTGCTGTACGGCCGTCTAAACTGGTCGCTATTTTCAATCGTACATAGGGCATTTGAGTGCGCATAGCTTTTAGAAAACCGCGGTTTAATGCTTCTGCCTGCTCTGTCAAAATACCGACCGTTACTGCAATTCCAGCTTGCTCTAATAGTTTCACACCACGTCCTGCAACCTGCGGATTTGGATCTAGATCCGCAATCACAACGCGTTTTATCTTAGCAGCAACAAGCGCCAACGCACATGGCGGTGTACGTCCCGTATGACTACATGGCTCTAATGTTACGTAAGCAGTTGCTCCTGCTGCCTGTGTACCAGCCTCTTTAAGCGCAAATACTTCTGCATGTGGCTCACCAGCTTTTGGATGAAACCCTTGACCGACAATCTGCTCTGCCTGAACAATAACGCAGCCTACTGCGGGATTTGGTCTAGTGGTATACAAACCGCGCTTCGCTTGTTCAATAGCAAGCATCATAAAATAGCGGTCTTGTGCATCTTGAACATGGCTTTGAATAGACATAAGGCTAAGCTTAATAAATGATTGAGGGTTCTATACAAGAAAATAAGGTTCGAAAGCTGATTGGCCGTTAAAATTTACTTATTAGGTTGGTTTGCTTACTTTTCATTTGGACGAATATTAGCAATTTCTTGATGAAAGGCATCGATATCTTGAAAGTCGCGATACACACTGGCAAAGCGTACATAGGCGACATCATCTAAAGTTTTAAGCTCACTCATGATGATCTCACCCAAGACCTTACTACTGATTTCTCGCTCACCCATCTGCCTGACACGCTTTTCTATACGACTAATCATCGCCTCTTGTTCATCGATAGTGATAGGACGCTTTTGTAAAGGTAGTAAAATAGAACGGCGCAGCTTTTCATTGTCGTAAGGTTCAATCTTGTTACTCGATTTAATAATCCTTGGCATGACAACTTCTACCATCTCAAAAGTCGTAAAACGTTCTTGGCAGCTGTTACACGAACGGCGTCGACGCACTTGTGCACCTTCCGCAGCAAGACGTGAGTCAATAACCTTGGTCTCTGACGCATTACAGTACGGACAGTGCATAGCATTTCCTTATTTTACGATTGAGCATAAGAGCAGTGTTTTTAACATAGCTAAGTTTATTAAATAGTAAAAAACACCACTTACTAGTTATTTACCAATACAAAAGCTGCCGAATATCTTACCCAACAAGTCATCGGCGCTGAACTCACCCGTAATTTCACCTAAACTTTGCTGGGCCTGACGTAAACTATCAGCAACCAACTCACCCGCTTCAAATACCGTTAATTGTTCATGTGCCTCTGCCAAGAAATCAGCTGTGCGTCTAAGCGCATCTAAATGCCTAGTACGAGCGGTTAAGCTATTCTCTGGTGGATGAAAACCTACTTTTTCACATAGTGCTTCGACTAAATTATCAATACCAACGCCTGTTTCACATGAAACATTGACTTGCTCATAACCTCTGCTCTTGATTTCAGCTTGGGTCATAGCAGCGACTTTTTCATTACTACTATCGCTCAATAAGTCGCTCTTATTAGCAATGATTAGCAAACGCTTAGCTTCTGGCAACTCACCAAATAACTGCTCTGCAAGCTGTAACGGTGTGCTCTCTTCTTCCACATCACGAGTCACATCATAGACCATCAGTAGCATATCAGCTTGCGTGATGGCAGTACGGGCACGTTCAATACCAATACGCTCAACAGTATCCTCTGTATCGCGTAGGCCTGCCGTATCAGTGAGATGTAGTGTCAAACCGTTGAGCACCACAGTCTCTTGTAGCGTATCACGTGTCGTACCAGCGACATCAGTCACAATAGCACGCTCCTGCCCTGCAAGACGGTTTAGCAAGCTCGATTTACCTGCATTTGGTCTTCCTGCTAGCACAACATGGATACCATCACGCAAAAGTTGACCCTGCTTTGCCGTTGCTAAGACTTGTTGTATTTTATCTTGCGTGTGCTCGAGTTTGCTTTGTATGACTCCATCAGACAAAAAGTCGACATCTTCTTCATCAGGAAAATCAATCGCAGCTTCAACATGTAAACGCAAGTGAATAAGTTGTTCTAATAGTTGGTTGATTTTTTGTGAAAACTCACCGCTTAGTGAGCGAATTGCACTACTGGCTGCGGCGGCACTAGTTGCATCGATCGCATCGGCAATTGCTTCTGCTTGTACCAAGTCCAATTTATCATTATCAAAGGCACGGTAAGAAAACTCTCCTGCACTTGCTTGCTTGGCACCTAGCTCAAATACACGCGAGAGCAGTTGGTTTTGTAAAATAACTCCACCATGCCCTTGCAGCTCAATCACATCCTCACCTGTGAACGAATGCGGTCCCTTGAAGAACAAGACCAGCCCTTCATCGATAACAGTGCCGTCAGCCTGATAAAAACGACAAAAACTGGCCGTGCGTGGTGTAAAAGCAGATTTACCCGTCAAAGCGCATGCCATGTCATAAGCACGACTGCCTGATAGGCGTATAACACCTACACCGCCTCGTCCAAGCGGCGTTGCAATCGCAGCAATTGTGGCCAATCCGGATGTATTAGACTTTTCAGAAGAATCAGGTTTGGCTAATGCTGTCTCTAAGGAATCCACAATTACTCTCAATGTTTAAAAACTCCATTATAGACGTCTGGACTCATACTGACAAAGCAAACTTTGAAAGGAGATAGTATTAGACGCACTTTCGTTTTGGTGTTGATAAGCTGTGGATAAAATCTATCACTTACCCACCACCTATAAAAAAACCACCGCTTACGCGATGGTTTTTTATGTTTCTTACAAAAAGCTAGTTAATCAACTACTTTTACCGTACGGCGCTTTTGCTCTTCTTCAACTTTTCTATTAACGATATATTGTTGAGTCATACTAAACAAGTTATTCACGGTCCAATATAGAACTAAACCTGCTGGGAAGAACAACATAAACGCTGTAAAGATAATCGGTAAGAACTTCATGACTTTTGCTTGCATTGGATCAGCTGGCTGAGGGTTCAGCTGCTGCTGTACAAACATTGAAGCGCCCATTAGCAATGGTAAGATAAACCATGGATCCATCGCTGAGAGATCTTGAATCCACAAAATCCATGGTGCATGACGAAGCTCAACACTCTCTACTAATACCCAATATAGCGCTAAGAAAATTGGCATCTGCATCAAGATAGGTAGACAACCCGCCATTGGATTGACCTTTTCTTCTTTATATATTGCCATCATTTCTTGTGACATTTTCATACGATCATCGCCATGCTCTTCTTTGAGCACTTTGAGTTTTGGTGCGATAGCGCGCATTTTTGCCATAGAGTAGTAGCTCTTATTAGAGAACCACATTAAGGCAATTTTAACCAAGATAGTCAGGATAATAATCGACCAACCCCAGTTACCCACTACTTTGTGCACACCATCCAAGATAGCGAACAAGACTTTAGATATAGGCCATAATAAACCGTAATCAACTGTCTGGTTGAGACCTACCGCTACATCTTTAAGCTCAGACTGTACTTTCGGGCCTGAATATAGCGTCGCATTCAAAGTAACTTGCTTGTTCGGTGCTACGTTTACTGGTTGACTGTTAAAGCCAATAAAGTAATCACTACCAGTTTCGCGGCTAAAGAATTTGCCCGTGAAGTTTTGAGGCGTCCAGGCAGAGACAAAGTAATGCTGTACGATACCAACCCAGCCTTTATCGCTGGTCGTCGTCAATTCACCATCACTAAAGTCACCAAATTTCAACTTGTTATAAGGATCATCTGGTGTACCCCAAGCACCGCCTAAATAAGTCGCCATGCTCAGCGCACCTTTATCAGACATACCAGGATCTTTACTATCATCACGCTTTAGCTGTGCAAACATTTGACCTTGCCAAGCATTGGTAGACGCGTTTTGAATCTGATAGCTAATGTCGATTGGATATTTGTTTTCAGTGAAAGTGAACGTCTTGGTAATCGTCACGCCGTCTTTTTTGTAAGTAAGCGGTACTGACAACGTTTGCTGTCCATCTTCCATTACATAGTTGTTAGCAGTATGGTTATAAGTCGCTCTACCCTCTGCTGTATCAATACCGTTCTGACCAATAAGTCCAGATTGAGCCACATATACACGGTTACTGTTATTTTCTAACAGTACGAAAGGCTTATCGCTATCGAGCGTTGCGTCATACTGCTTGAGCGCAGCATAAACAATATCACCGCCTTCTGGATTGATTTTTATATCATAGCGATCGGTTGTTACCGTGATTAGACCAGCGTTTTTCGCAGGAGTTGCTGTCACAGCACTGTTATCCACAGGTAATGTCTGTACCGGGATATCACCTGCTGCACCAGTAGTAGAAGGAATGTCAGCACCTACCGAACTCGTAGTTTCTGGCACCGCATCTACCGCTGGAGCATCGGCATAATCATCTCGCCATGCCAAAATCAGCAGATAAGCGGTAATTAGCATCGCAATGATGATCATCACCCGAAATATCTTTTGCATAAACCTTTCCTAGATTAAAAAATTAGGGAATGAAAAATTAGGGCATGTGTCATGACCGTGTTACACAGTTGTTCTGTTACAAGACAACTGTATCAGTAGTCATTTACATAAAATGTGCATCATTTTACTAAAAATCTGTCTCAAATGATACCAAGAGTGTGGATAACTTGTGGGTAACTTAATAGGGTATCTACCTGAGGCTAGAGAAAGGGATCTTATATTGATTTCAATAAATGATTAAGCTGTGAAACATAACTAGTATTGTCTTGATAGATACCCAATCCCTGAATATTAGTATCTGACACACTAATAGAAGATACGTATTGATAACTATAAGAAGCTAAAGGCAAGGGTACAAAATCCACACCGTGTCCACCCAGAGGGTGACAACTGCTAAGACGTTTTAGCAACAACCAACTACCTTTACGAACACCATGCCATGCCAAAGCTTGTTTGCCATAATTTGAGCATGTTGGATAATAGCGACAACGAGCAGGTATTATAGGACTGACTATTTTTTGGTAAAAGATTATTAAATACAATAAAATATTAAAAAATATTTCATTTATATTTTTTAATAAAAATTTCATTTTATTTATTTTCTATTTTTTTAAATATATTAATTATTTGAATTTTTAATTCTTTATTATTTATATCCCTAATAGGTTTTTTAATAATAAAAACAATATCTTTATTTTCCATTTTAAAAGCTTTTGTGCGAAACTCTTCACGCACATATCTTTTAATCAGATTTCGAGCCACAGCAGTAGGTACTTTACGCTTCGTGATAGCCATACCAACTCGCGGCTGGTCATGTTCATTGGCACGTACAAAAGCCATCAAGTGACTCTGATGAATCTTGCGTTCAGGTGCGTCAAAGACCTCACGAAAGGCTGCAGGAGTAAGCAGACGTTGTTGCTTAGTAAAACTAGCTGTAGGTGTATCTGAAAGAGTATTGGACATAGTACAACCTAGTAGGATAATGATAGAAAAAACAGTAACAAATTATAGAGACAAAAAAAGCGCCAATGTGGGCGCTTTTAATATATGGCTAAGTGTCAGTTGTGATGATTGACTATCGCAATCTATAAACAATAAGAACACAACAAGCACTATTAGCCATGCTTATCGCAATCTACTGATTATACAGTAAGGCGATGACGTCCTTTAGCGCGGCGACGAGCTAAGACCTGACGGCCTTTTTTAGTTGCCATACGAGCACGGAAACCGTGAGTACGTTTACGCTTGATCACGCTTGGTTGGAATGTACGTTTCATAACTCACCTATCAAAATAATGGACTAAATTAGTAATAACGGAGGATTATACCATTCAGTACGGTTTTGGTCAATGAACTAATTTCGTCTTTCTCTAAACCTGAAATACATAATATTAGTTTAGTAGAAAAAATTTCTTAAAAACCTATGTCTAGTCAACCAAATTTTATAGTTATCTATTGTACAATTTTAAAAGTTATCCACAGTTATGCTCAAACTCTATAATAATAATTAATTAATATAAATATAGTATTGTTATTATTAGGATCAAGAATATCTGTGGTTAAGTCGGTTTTCTTCTTTTTTATCAATTTACTAGACTATGGGTAAGGTTGTGGATAAACTGTGGGTTAAATATGGATAACTAGCTTTCTAAAGTTATGCACAAAACTATCCACAGTATTATCCACAAAAAACAAGGTTTTATCCACAGGGTGTTTGTGTTAAATTAGCCGCTACTTAATATACGGCCTCGTATAGGTTATTAATTCAAGCTTTGCGGTCAGTTATTGCACGTAGTATCAAGACTTAAGTAGCAATTTATATTGGTGTAACGTAACCATTATTTCAGATTATAAGGTTAGTATTTTTCATGATAGACACAGTAAATATTTGGGATAAATGTCTAAACGATTTGCGTTATAACGTCAAAGATAATGTGTTTACTATGTGGCTGAGACCTTTGTCAGCTCATCAAGAATCACAAACTTTAATCATTCTTGCTCCCAATGATTATTTTGTGACGTATATCAAAAAAAATCATCTTCAAGATATTCAGCAATTAGTGACTAAGCACAGTCAAGGTAGTATTGAAGAGGTCGTTGTACGTGTTGATAATGCTGGGCGCAATGAAGAAGATAATGGTCAATTAGGTTCTTTGTTTGTAGAAGACGAGGTCTCCCCTACCCCATCCGAACACAAATTTGAATCTATTCATCATAACAACGCGAAAGCAGATATCGACGCGAACATGCGTCATACTGAGCCAGTGGAGTCTGCTGATACAAAGTCACTAAGCTATTTGAATCCTGACTTCACCTTTGAAACCTTCGTTACGGGCAAGTCCAATAACTTGGCTTACAAGGCTTGTTATGAGCTTGGTAAGCGCCAATCGAAAAATCGTCACAATCCTTTATTTATATACGGTCCTTCTGGATTGGGAAAAACGCATTTAATGCATTCTGTAGCTCATCGTTATTTAAAAAATAATCAAAGTTTTTATTATTTCACTTCTGAAAAATTTATAAACCAATTAGTTTATTCATTAAGAAATAATAAAATAGAAGATTTTAAAAAGAAAATAAAAAGAGTAGACTTACTAATTGTAGATGATATTCACGTATTAGCAGGTAAGACTAAAAGTAGTAATGAGTTTTTAACATTATTTGCAGATTTTACTAGTGGTGATAAACAGTTAATTTTAGCCTCTGATCGCCATCCTTCTCAAATGACAGAGTTTGATGAACGATTTAGATCACGATTCTCTTGGGGATTAACAGTCGCTGTTGATCCTCCTGAGATTGATACTCGAGTACAGATTCTGCAGAAAAAAGCGGCCTCATACGGAATGGCATTACCAAAGGAATGTGCGCTATTCATTGCACAAAATGTGGTTTCTAATGTCAGACGTTTAGAAGGTGCCTTAAACCAAGTGTTTGCCAATGCTAACTTAACAGGGGCACAGATTACGCTTGAGATGGTGCAATACGCACTAAAAGACATCGTTGCGATGCGTGTGCAGGCAGTGAATATGGATAACATCCGTAAGATAGTTGCTGAGTACTATGATGTCACGGTCAAAGATATTATGGGACGTAAACGTACGCGTAGTATTGCAAGGCCACGTCAAATAGCGATGGCTTTGTCGCGTGAATTAACAGGCGATAGCTTCCCTGAAATTGGTCAGTCGTTCGGTGGACGTGACCATACGACGGTGATGCATGCTTGCGATAAAGTAAATGAGTTAAGAGCGGCGGATCCTACGTTTGATAAGGATTATAAGACTCTATCTCTGATGTTACAGGCAGGATAGAGTCGCCATATATCATTGTGTTTTAGTAGAGATAGATGGTTTATAATATCAAAAATATAAGTGCACGGATGCTTTGTAGATTATCATCAGCAGACAAGGTATTATTGAGTCATTACGACAATTTTTTATAAAAGAATCATTCAAATAAGAGTAACTAAGCATGCAATTATCGATCAATCGAGAATCGTTACTAAAAGCTATCAACTTGATCGCTAAAGCCGCTGATAAACGCCACAATATGGTTATATTGGGTAATATCAAGCTACAGTTATCAGAATCTGAGCTTGTTTTGACAGCGTCAGATTTAGAGGTAGAGCTGACATCGACATTGAAATTGCCTGCTGGTGCTTGTGTTGAAGCAGGTACCACGACGCTTCCTGCAACTAAGCTAAAGGATATTTGCAAATCGCTACCTGCACAGGCGCAAGTTAATCTAGCAACTCAGGCAAATGAGCGCTGCTTGTTAACTAGTGGTAAGAGCCGTTTTACATTAGGGACGTTACCAAGTGAAGACTATCCAAGCTTAGGTAATCCTGAAAATATTACACCTCTGACTATCAGTCGTAATCGTCTGACAGACTTGATTCATAAGACACAGTTTGCGATGGCGATTCAAGATGTACGCTATTATCTAACCGGTATGCTATTTGATGTGTCACAGCAGCAACTGACAACGGTAGCGACTGATGGCCATAGGTTGGCATTGGCTCGTAGTGTTATCAATGTAAGTGCCGATCTTAATATGCAGGCTATCTTGCCACGTAAGGCAGTGATTGAACTTGAGCGCTTGGCTTCCGAGCTTGGTAAGATGCTCGGAGATCAAGACAATGCAGTTACGTTGAGCTTTGGGCGTGAGTTTTTACAAGTAAGCTTGCCGTTTGGGGATGTAGATAGTACAGGGCAGGTGAGCGATAACTTGATGGTGACTTTTACGGCGCGTTTGATTGATGGTAAGTTCCCTGATTATCGCCGTGTGATGCCAAGCAATACCGATAAACTGGCGTTATTCAACCAAGAAAAAATGACAGATGTGCTACGCCGTGTTGCGATTTTAAGTAATGAGAAATCTCGTGGTGTGGTCTTTAATTTCGCTAGTGATGGTATGGTCGAAGTACGTGCAAACAATGCTGAGCAGGATGAAGCGGTTGAGATGATACAAGCTAAGTATCAAGGTGAGCCAATGGAGCTGTCATTTAACGCTGCGTACCTGCAAGATGTATTAGGTGTCATCCAAGGCGACTTACAAATGCATATGAGCCAATCTAATGCCTCTGTACTGGTCAATCAGCTAAATGACGAATTCCATCAATACGTCATTATGCCAATGCGTATATAGTGTTCTTTTTCTTTAAAAATAAATGGAATTGAATAGAAGTAATACGTTTCAAAGAGTTTTATTTCCAGTACTGAAGATTAATTTTAATAAACTTTTGCCTGCTATATTGGCAGGCTTTAATGGGCGGCTATCGGTACCATGATTGAACGTCTACAAATATCTCATCTTAGAAATCTTACACAACTTAGCTTACAGCCTGCTGCTTGCAATGTTATTGTCGGTGCGAACGGTAGCGGAAAAACCTCTTTGCTTGAATCTATATTTTTGTTATCAAGAGGTAAGAGCTTTCGCCATCACCAGCCTAAACGCTATATCCAGCATCATCAAAAAAATACAACAGTTCATGCTAAAATCAGTGATAGTCGTACTTTGGCTATTCAAAAGCAAGCAGATGCTACGACTGTCTTACGTCTCAATCAGACCACTGTTTATAATCAGAGTATCCTGACAGAACAGCTACCTACCTTACTCATAGATCCATCAACAATGGATATGTTGGAGCAAGGAAGTGCGAGCCGTCGACAGCTGCTAGATTGGTTAGTGTTTCACATGAAACAAGGGTTTCATCCGCAGTGGATGGCTTATCAACGTCTTCTAAAGCAGCGCAATAGTTTGCTAAAAAGTACTCGTCACTTAACCCAAGTACAGTTGGCTGAGCTGAAATCATGGGATAAAGGATTGAGCAACCATGCTGCCTTGATTCATCATTATCGTGAACAGGTATTTACTGCATGGCAGCCTTATTTTGCCAAGAGTATCGTACAGCTATTGCCATCTTATGCTGAGCAACTGAGCCTAAGCTATAACGCTGGGTACGACACTAGTATCGCGCTAGATGTGCAGCTTAATGAGCGGTTAGAGCAGGATTTGCAACTGGGGTATACCCGTATAGGCAACCATCGTGCTGATATTCATGTGCATTGGCGTTCTGATGTATCTATAGACAATCAAACGACAGATACTAAAACAGCAGCTTTAGGACATAGTGTTCAAACCAAATTACCGACTTTGAAAGAGCAGGCAGCCAATGTATTGTCTCGCGGTGAAAAGAAGCTGCTCATCACGGCATTGCGTTTATCGCAACTACCACTGTTGCTCAATGATAAAGAGAGCAGTAATTCACTTAATGATGATTTATCATCGAGAGCGACACCTGTTGTGCTGCTAGATGATATTACTGCAGAGTTGGATGATAGAGCTATAGAAATACTTCTGTCGACCCTAGCTAAACTCCCTTGCCAAGTATTTATGACCAGCCTGACAGATGATATTTTGCCCTTAGTCAATGAACTCTGGTCACAACCAAATATGTTTCACGTGAAACAAGGTGAAATCCTACTTACTGACTAATACCTTATATTTTTATTTATGTTTTTGATGGTTATTCAGATATTTTTACCTTTCATTCTTTGGGCTGACAGCGACCAATATTTTCCTTAAGAGCTGCTATGCTAAGACAACCTTCTGCAGGCTGTAAAACTCTCAGTAAACAGTGACTTAGCAGCAAAAAAATGTTAAAATAACCCTTTATTTTTGTCCTGTGCTCAGCAATTGATTGGATAGCATCTCAAACAAGACTTCTATTTTTCGATTTTATGTAAATACTTGATAAGTATGCATTTTATTTATTTCAATAGTTTTAACAATGGCTAGAAAAACAAAGACTATTACTAATAAATAATTTGCTAATTTGAACTCTGTGCAGCTTTTTTTAGGCTAACGGTGGTTAGTGGTTTAGCTGCTCATATGCACTCTAGATTATGAATAATAGATGTTAATTTTAAGATGCTATTATGAAGTGCATTTTTTATAAATGCGCTAACTATAAATGGCTGATTATGGCTAGATTAAGGAATGTACATGAGTGATTCATTACCTATTGACCACGAGCAATTGATAGACGACAGTGCCACTGAAGCTGCTGTGTCTGCTGTAGTTTCAGAAGTATTACCTTCTGATTATAGTTCTAAAGATATTCGTGTATTGCGTGGGCTAGAGGCTGTACGTGTGCGCCCTGGTATGTATATCGGTGATACCGATGATGGCACAGGTTTGCATCATATGGTCTTTGAGGTAGTGGATAACTCTATTGATGAGGCGCTTGCTGGTCACTGTGATCAGATTGATATCGTTATTCACGAAGATGAGTCTGTCAGTGTGATGGATAACGGTCGCGGTGTGCCTGTTGATATTCATCCAGAAGAAGGTGTATCAGCGGCTCAGGTTATTATGACTGTTCTGCATGCGGGTGGTAAGTTTGATGACAATAGCTATAAAGTGTCAGGTGGCTTGCACGGTGTAGGGGTATCAGTAGTTAATGCTCTCTCTGAAAAGCTTGAGATGAATATCTGGCGTGAAGGCTATCATTATCATCAGACTTATACTGACGGTGTGCCTGATAGTGATATCAAGCAAATGGAAGCAACCGATAAAACAGGTACACAAATTCGCTTCTATCCTAGTGCCGATGTGTTTACAGGTACAATCTTTGAGTACGATATCTTAGCAAAACGCTTACGTGAGCTATCATTTTTGAACTCTGGTGTGCGTATTGTTTTGACTGATGAGCGTATTGATAAACGTCATGAGTTTGAACATAAAGGTGGTTTGCTAGAGTTTGTCAGCTATATCAATGCAGGCAAAGATGGTATCAACGAAGTATTCCACTTTACCAGTCAACAAGATGACGGTATCAGCGTAGAAGTCGCGCTACAGTGGTCAGATACTTACAACGAAAAAGTATTGTGTTTCACTAACAATATTCCGCAAAAAGATGGTGGCACTCACTTATCAGGTTTCAGATCAGCACTCACACGTGGCTTAAATAGCTATATGGATCGCGAAAATTTGTTCAAAAAAGAGAAAGTTGCTGCAACTGGTGATGACGCTCGTGAAGGATTGACAGCCATCGTCTCTGTGAAAGTACCAGATCCAAAGTTTTCAAGTCAGACTAAAGATAAGCTGGTTTCAAGCGAAGTGAAGTCTGCTGTTGAATCAGCAATGCACGATAAATTCAATGATTATCTATTAGAGAATCCAAGTGCTGGTAAAGCCATTGCTAATAAAATTATGGAAGCAGCACGTGCTCGTGATGCGGCCCGTAAAGCGCGTGAGATGACACGTCGCAAGACGACTTTGGATATTGCAGGCCTACCTGGGAAGCTGGCTGATTGCCAAGAGAAAGATCCTGTACTTTCAGAACTCTATATTGTGGAGGGTGACTCTGCAGGTGGCTCGGCTAAACAAGGTCGTAGTCGTAAAACGCAAGCAATTTTGCCACTAAAAGGTAAAATTCTGAACGTTGAGCGTGCTCGCTTTGACAAAATGTTGTCTTCTGCTGAAGTTGGTAACCTGATTACTGCATTAGGTTGTGGTATTGGTCCTGACGAATATAACCCTGACAAAGTACGCTATCACAAAATCATCATCATGACCGATGCCGATGTTGATGGATCGCATATTCGTACGTTGTTATTGACGTTCTTCTTCCGTCAAACGCCTGAATTGATTGAGCGCGGCTATGTATATATTGCTCAGCCACCGCTATATAAAGTAAAAAAAGGCCGTCAAGAGTTATATTTGAAAGACGATGAAGCACTCAAAGCATATCTATTGTCTTCAACAATCGATAATACTAAGCTGCATATCAGTGCTGATGCACCTGCGATTACTGGACAAGCTCTTGAAGCACTGCTTAACGACTATAACCAAACGCAGTTGGTCAAAGCACGTTTACAAATTCGTTTCCCAGCGGTGATTTTGGACGCATTAACGCATACACCAAAACTTAGCACTGACATGACTTATGATGAGTCTGCTATGCAATCGTGGAAAGCAGCGATGCAGACTCAGCTTGATCAATTTGGTAGCGATCTGAGTCCTGAGATTGAACTGATTAATATCCATGCGCCGCAGCCAAAAAATATGGATGCAGCCGCAGCAGATCTATTGGGTATGACGCCAGTAGTAGGCAACGAAGAGGGCGAAGCGTCAGATAGTGAGGCTTTATCTACTAAGGCTCAATGGCTACCACGCGTCACAGTATATGTTCACCAATTAGCCCATCATTATCTACTAGATGCTAGCTTTATTAACTCGGGTGAGTATAGCAAGCTATTACGTTTATCAAGTGAATGGAATACATTGCTTGAGGACGATGCTTTTATCCGCCGTGAGAGCAATAGTGGCAGTAAAGATATGCCGATACGAGACTTTGATTATTTATGGCAACAGATGATGGTCGATGCACGTCGTGGCCTATCTGTCCAGCGTTATAAAGGTTTGGGCGAGATGAATGCGGACCAATTATGGGATACCACGATGGACCCTGAAAACCGTCGTATGCTGCGTGTGTCTATCGAAGATGCCATCGCTGCGGATCATATGTTTACCTGCTTGATGGGTGATCATGTGGAACCACGCCGTATCTTTATTGAAGAAAATGCATTGACCGTTTCTAATCTTGATATCTAGCCTTGCACCTTAAGTTTGATATCTAAGTTTGGGTCTTGTTCTAATAGCATATAAAAATACCGCTTTGGATGCCAAAGCGGTATTTTTGTTTCACGTGGAACAAAAATCTGACCATTTTATGAGAAATACAAAATGATTGAGGTGATACTACTTGCTATCGCGCTGGCCATGGATGCGTTTGCTGTCGCGATCGGGCTAGGGGCTAAATCACAAAAGCAAAGCCATTATTATGTGCTGCGTTTGGCTATTTATGCTGCTTTATATTTTGGCATTGCACAGGGCGTGATGCCGCTCATAGGCTACTTATTAGGTGCGGCACTGTTGGGTTGGTTGGCAGCGGCTGCGCCTTGGATTGGTGGTTTTATTCTTATCGCTCTCGGCGCAAAGATGCTTTACGAAGTATTCTTTGGAGTTAATGGGACTGATGAGGCTAATGATGTTACTAAAAGCACTGGAAATAAAGAGGTTGAGGTGAGTACTGATGCTGTTTTAGTCAACAGTACCGTGCAAAAACAGATCAGTCAACGCACTTTGTTTACGCTCGCTATTGCGACCAGTATCGATGCGATGGCTGCGGGATTTACGCTCAACCTATTGGCAATCAATGCTTGGTTAGCTTGTCTGATTATTGCCATCGTTACTGCTGTATTTGGCTTATTTGGTGTTTATCTAGGTTGGCGCTCGGGGACGTGGTTAGAAGATAAAGCAGAAGCTTTGGGTGGTATGGTACTTGTCTTAATCGGGCTAAAGGTGATGTTTTTTGGCTAATCTATAGTTGATTCACTATAAAATAAACACATCGATACGGGTTACATGTTGCGCCGCCTCTGTCTGCGTAGGCACAGCAAGCAAGAAAAACGTAACCCATATCGCGTAGTTGTACCTCTTTTATTTAGGACTGACTATATTTAGGTTTTTACTTAGTTTTAATAAAGGTTAGCTTTTATTAAAATTAGTCGTTATAAAAATTAATCTTTAAAAAAGGCACCGCTTTGATATTCAAAGTGGTGCCTTTTTGTTTCACGTGAAACAAGGTGTTAGTAGTCTGGTTTAGTGATTACTCTTCGTCGGTGTCGAAACGCCATGCCAATAGACGCGTGCTTTTTTGGCCTTGGCTCATCTCAATGATACGCATTTGAGTGACATTCAATTGCTTTAGTAGCAGCTGTAACGGCTTTACGTTTTCAGACTTTGAGACGAGGCTAGTAAACCAACCGACATGCTCTGCAAAGCCCTGACTTTCTTTTATCATCTTGGTTAAGAAGGCAATCTCGCCACCTTCACTCCATAGCTCTTTATGCTGACCACCGAAGTTTAGGTTTTGAGCAGCATTACCTGACTTGGTTGAATGACGACTGATTTGAGGGCTTTCGTTTTTACCACGATGGCGTTGCAGGTTATGCTGCTTACGGCTATTGGCTTCCATTGCTTCTTCTAAAGACGCATGAAACGGAGGGTTGCAAACCACGATATCAAAATAATCCTGACGACCGATGATGTTTTTAAAGATGAATTTAGGCTCAGGTTGGAGCTTTACTTTAACTGAGTTTTTCAGTTTTGGGTTTGAATCACAAATCAACGCTGCGGTATTGACCGAAATAGGATCAATATCGCTTGCGGTAAAGCGCCAGCCATAGCTCTGGCTGCCAACGATAGGATAGATAGCACTAGCACCAGTACCGATATCAAGCGCGTGAATCTCTTTGCCTGTCGGCGGTGTGTTATCAGCATTTACGTGAGTGGTTTGTGCCAATAAATCCGCGATGTAGTGAATATAATCTGCACGACCGGGGATAGGCGGGCATAGATAGCCTTCAGGAATATCCCAAAACTTGACCCCATAATAGTTCGCCAACAGGGCTCTATTGAGCACGCGCACAGCCTGATGATCCGAGAAGTTAATCGTCGACTCACCTTTAGGATTGGTAATCGTATGTTCAGCAAGCTCGGGTAAAGCGCGAGTCAGTACCGCAAAGTCATAACGACCTTGGTGCGGGTTGCGTGGGTGCAGCTGACCGAGCTTTTTTGCGGTCGCAGGAGATCTGTTTCTGTGCTTACTGTTCGAGGGATAACTGGTCATAGTGCGCGGCTTTGATGTTTGAATATAATCAACCATTTTAGCAGATTTCGCCGCAAACAAACGTTTTATCGGTTACGTAAAATGAGGTTTAAGCCCAATACTATCATCGCTGTACCTAATATGCGGTCGATCCAATGCTCAAACCTTTGAAAGCGGCGGTGAATAGCAGGGATAGAGAGCAGCATTACGACTGTACTAAACCATGACATCTGTAAGATCATCATCCATACGCCATAAATAGCCAGTTGCCAAAGCGGTATGTCAGGCGACAACACAAGCGTAAAGATAGCAACGAAATAGACAGGCGCTTTTGGATTAAAGACATTACAAAAGAATCCGCGACGCAATGTAGCAAAGGTTGATTCGCTATTGCTCGATGGTTTTTCGATAGTGGCGGCTTTAGTTGTGAGATTGGTTTGGCTAGTGAGCGTATCTTGTGAAGCGTGAGCGCTGGAGCTCACTTGTAAGTCTGCGTGCTCTAACGGATCTGCGTCTTTTAAAGGATGCGTTTCTCCTAAAAGATCGGCTGTGGCTAAATCTGCTGGTTTTTTAGGCTTGGCTTGGATACCTTGCCATCCCAAATAAATCAGATAGCCGCCGCCCAACCATTTAATAGTGGTCAATAACGGCTGCGAGTGAGCAATGACCGTCGCCAGTCCCAATACCGAATAGATAATATGTACGGCAAGACCTAAGGTAATACCGAGACTACAGATCAAACCAGTGCGTCGACCTTTTGCCAATGTCTGCTGCGATACTAAGACAAAGTCAGGCCCTGGTGAGGCGGCAGCGAGTAGATGGACGCTGGTGATAAGCAAAAAACCGTGCCAAAATTCCATAAAATGCTCTGAGTGATGTCTTAAGTTTGATAATGGTTACACTGATCGCAAATGAGGTCAACTGATATTGAACTGTGCTTTATTCGTGGCAGTTCTGCTGCTTGTGTTATAGCGCGAGGGTGTCTATATTAAAAGTGGGCCTATCGACAAATTTCTATGAGTAAAGTATCGAGATTTAACCATATAACCACCACTATAAAACTACCTACTATAAGACAACGACTATAAAACTAACCACTATAAGACAATGATTATTTGAACAAGGATGAAACCATGACTACGGACAGTAATAGCACAGACAATCGCATCACTTATGACACGCAAGGCCACGTTTGCCTTGTCGGGCTCAATCGTGCCAATAAACGTAACGCCTTTGACAGTCATATGATCGGGCAGCTGTCTGATGCGATGACCCGCTACGAGCAAGACGACAACTTACGCTGTGCGCTGATATTTGCCCATGGTGATCACTTTACCGCTGGGTTGGATTTAGTCGAGCTACAAGACAAGCTAAACGATGGTGTATTTGAGTTTAATGATGAGCAAATCGACCCATGGGGAATCAGTGGGAAACTGCGTACTAAGCCTGTGGTCGTAGCGGTTAAGGGCACGTGCTTTACCGTAGCTATCGAGCTGATGCTAAACAGTGACGTGGTGATCGCTAGTGACAACTGTAACTTTGCCCAAATGGAAGTCCAGCGCGGCATCATGCCATTTGGTGGGGCGACGGTACGCTTCGTCGCGGCGGCAGGCTGGCAAAAAGCCATGCCGTATCTGCTTACTGGTAAAGCATTCGATGCACAAACAGCTGATAGACTGAATTTGGTCAGCGAAGTGGTAGCAAACGGGTCTGAGTATGACCGCGCATTGACGTTGGCACAAGAAATCTGCAAAGCTGCGCCTTTGGGCGTCAGAGGTACATTGTCATCAGCGCAAGATGCAAGTCGCAATGGGGCTGCGACCGCACTCGCTAATATCCATAGCTATCTGCCGCCGCTGTTTCATTCAGAAGATGCAAAAGAGGGCGTAATGGCGATGGTTGAGAGACGTGAAGCTGAGTTTACGGGTCGTTAGACTTAATAATATAAGGTCAACTATGATGAAAGGGTTATTGCTATCAGCAGGTCTGTTGTTATGGATGTCATCAGGGCATGCAGGCGTTCAAACGCATACGCCAACACATGACAAAAACCATACCCATACGAAAATACAAAGCTGCGACAAGATCGAAGCTTACGATGATTATCTCCTTGAAGACTCTAATATTCTAGAAGCAAATATAGATACCCAAGGGATAATTGATGCTTGTCAGTACGCGGTATCAGAAAACCCTAATAACCCCTATGGTATTTATCAATTAGCCCAAGCTTATTACAATCATAAGGATTATGACCAAGCCTATGATTACTATCGCCAAGCTGGCGAGGATGGTTATGCACCTGCTGAGCAAAGTCTAGGCAAGCTTTATAGAATGGGCCGCGGGGTTGCTCAATCTGATACCGAAGCGGCTAAGTGGTTTTTGAAAGCGGCAAAGCAAGGAGATGTCCATGCGCAGTCTGATCTGGGCGGAATGTATTATCAAGGCCGTGGCGTGGTGCAATCTCATGAGCAAGCGCTAAGGTGGACATCATTGGCCGCTGCGCAGGGTGATTCTTATGCTCAGTATAATGTGGGACTCATCTATGAGACGGGTAGAGGCGTTACTCAGTCATACGAGAAAGCGATAGAGTGGTATCAAAAATCTGCCGATCAAGGCAATACTTCTGCACAATCCAAACTGAACTACCTGCAACGTTAGGTTTTTATCTCAGCGATTATTTAACGATTAGGTAAAAAGCGGTGCAGGCTAATGTTTCTAGCTGTCTGTCGCCGCTCTTTCATTCAGAAGATGCGAAAAAGGGTGTAATGGTAATAGTTGAGCGGCGTGAGGCTGAGTTTAAGGGGCGTTAGTTTTATGAATAATACTAAAAAATTATTAATTTATAGGAATAAATATGGAGCAGGTTGTCGTTAGAAGTGATGATTATAATTCTAAATCACAAGTTACTAAGTATGAATGGTTAGAGATATTATCTGACGATAATTTTATGACCAATAACTATAAATATGTGCTGAGCATCTTCTTTTTAGAACATGAGCACAAGGCAACCTGTAAATATTTAGCTGAAAAATATAATACATCTCCATCTTCTATCAGTGGGTTTGTCACTGGGTTTAGTAGAGTTGTTCAAGAGCGCTTAAATAGGTTTGAAATAACTACTGAGAAGGGTGATAAGACCTACTGGCTAGTTACAATGCTTGGTAAAAAGGTAGCGCGTAACTTGTTTGAATGGACACTACGAAACGAGTTAGTTGAAGCAATGATGGAACTCGACTATATCAATGCCAATGCTATCAAAATAGATAGCATTGGTCATTTAGTAAGTCTTATAAACAAAGACGTTGGTGGTTTTAAAAAAGATTTTCTCATAGCTAGAAAAGAGCTGGTAGGTAATCAAAAGATCACTAACTCACAATTATTGTTTAAATATGATAGTGAAGATAGACAATGGGCGATCAATGAAGGGGCAGGCACCGAAGTTCAGTATCATATTTACTTATCAAACAATAAAATTGGTTATGGACTAGGGTTTAATACGCTGTATGTCAGATTTAAAGATGAAAAGACACCGATAGAATATATCAAACCTTATATGGATGCTTTTATAGCTTTGAGAAGCAGTAATGAAATAATAAAGCTTACCGATAGAGATTTTGCATTGAGTACAAGCGATGCTAACTTCCAAAATCCTGTTGAAGATGAGCACTACTTATTCGGTCGAATTATAGAATTAGACGATGCACAGCAATTGTCTTTAATTGACTATTACAGCATCATAAATGACTTGAAGGGAGATTTGTTTAACGCATATAAAAAGGTTTTTGAGTTTGCCAATAAGCTAAATTTGAACGGAAAAATAGCCACTCAAAAAACACAGCAGTCAATCACTCACCCACTACTTAAAGAAATTAGCGAGCTATTATTTGCTAATAAAAATCTCATACTTACAGGTGCACCCGGAACAGGTAAAACCTATTTGGCTAAAACGTTGGCTGAGGAATGGGGTGCAAAATATGAACTCATTCAGTTTCATCCATCTTATGACTATACTGACTTTGTAGAAGGCTTGAGACCTGTTCAAAATGAAAATGGAGAAGTTGGTTTTGAGCTGCGAGATGGAAGCTTTAAAAATTTTTGTAAAGAAGCACTAAAATATAAAAATAATCAGCAGTTAAGTAATTTTGAAGAAGTTTACCAAAGGTTTATAGATGATATATCCGAAAGCGCTATAGACCTGACAACGCCAAGTCGCGAAAGTCCGTTTAGTATTATTGTCAATTCACGCGAAAATATCACAGCAGTTCTTTCGAGCGAAACACAGCGGCAAATCACTTTAACCAAGCCCTTAATACAAAATTATTTAGAAACAGGTAAATCATTACGCTGGAAACCGTACTTAACTTCAGTATGCGATTATATCGAAGAAAATTATGACCTTAGAATGTCTGATACGGGCGATAAAAGCAAAAAATTTATTATTATCTTGGATGAGATTAATCGTGCTGAAATCTCTAAAGTATTGGGTGAGTTGTTCTTCTCTATTGACCCTGGCTATCGAGGGGATAGTGGTAGAGTCACTACTCAATACGCCAATTTGCAAACGGACGAAGATGTATTCAAAAAAGGTTTTTATATACCAGATAACGTCTATATTATTGGCACGATGAATGATATCGACCGCAGTGTTGAGTCTTTTGATTTTGCTATGCGCCGCCGTTTCGCATGGAAAGAAATTAAGTCAGAAGATCGACTATCTATGTGGGAAGGCCAAATTGATGATTGGGAAGAGGAAGCTGAACAGCGCTTAATAGCTTTAAACAAGGCTATCGAATCTGTGCAAGGATGGAATTCAGCTTATCATGTTGGCCCATCTTACTTCCTAAAGCTTGCCAACTATGATGGCGATTTTGATAAGTTATGGACATATCATTTAGAGTCGCTACTTTTTGAATATCTGCGTGGTTATCCTGATGCTGAGCAACAGATTCAAGGATTAAAAGATGCCTATAATCTACAGTTAGGGTTTGATGATGATCATAACGACGGATAATGCTTCATTAATTCTTGATTCTAATGTGCCGAACGTCAACGAAGCTATAGCTGATTTATCATTACTCGCTAGTAAAAATATTGGTGAGCTAGTGACAGCACACCCCAATTTGTTGGTTTTCCCCGCACATTTTGAAGATAATGAAGACGATATTGCTAGCAAACCAATCTTTGAGTTAAAGGTTCGTGAGTCTCAGACCGTTTTAGAGACAGGAAATATCATGGGCTTTATTGGTGTGAAAGATACACAATTGAAAATTCAGTCCCGTTTTGCTCGGGCTTCTGTTGTCGATAATGATGACAGATCCAATCAAGAAGAGGCTATTGAAGAAGATTACTTTCTACATTACATGCTGCAAAAAGTATTGTGTATTAACCTGTTTGACTTAAAGCACAGTCGAAATCAAACCAACCTGTTTGATTTTTTGGTATATCTGTTTCCTTATTTTCTTAAAAAAGCACTCTCACAAGGTCTGTACAAAGAATATCAAAAGCAAAGCTACAACGACAGTAGTCTCAAAGGGACTATCGATGTCAAAGCCCATCTACGCAAAAATCTACTATTTCGAGGCAACGTTGCCTACAGTGTGCGCGAACATAGTTTTGACAATCCAATCTCTCAGCTTATTCGTCATGCTATAGAGCTTATTAAACAAAAACCTAACCTGCGAGATGTGTTGCATAGTGACAGTGAAACACTTGATTTCGTCAATCTCATTGTCCAGCATACTCCGTCATATCATGTACGTGACCGACATACTATCATCAATATGAACCGTAGGCCTTTTGTCCATCCTTACTTTACAGAATACAGTGGCCTGCAAAAAATCTGTCTGCAAATCTTACGTTATGAAGGTCTGAAATATGCTAACAATGATGATAAGGCTCACGGTATTTTATTTGATGGAGCGTGGTTATGGGAGGAGTATCTCAATACGCTACTAAGTCCTATCGGATATGACCATCCTACTAACAATACCCGACAAGGTGGTATGAAGGTGTATGCCCAAAAGTTTTCAGGTAATAACGTGCGTCGTTATCCTGACTTTGTGAAAGACAATCGTATTATTTTAGACGCTAAATATAAGCGTATGAAAAATAATGAAATTAACCGTGATGACCTAAATCAAGTACTCTCGTATTTGTTTTTATATAAAGCAAATATTGGTGGCTATATTGCCCCAAGTGACATAACCAATCTCGACTTGAATATGGGGTTACTTAATGGCTTCGGTGGTAGTATCTACAAGTTTAAATTAGCAATTCCGCAAAAAGTCGCAAGCTACCAAGCGTTTAAAAAAGCTATTTCTGAAAATGAAGCAAAGTTGGTTAAGAGTATTGACTGGCTTTCTCCTAAGCAAAGTGAAGGTTAACTCTTTGAGACAGTTTAAAATGTATTGCATTCAAATTAGCTAGATCCATTGGCGATGACGCCCTTCATGTTGTACCCTAAACCACTATTTTTATAATTAAGAAGAATACCAATGCAATACAACTTTGATGAAATAATCGATAGAAGTAATACAGGCTCACTCAAGTGGCACTATACCGATGACACGATTCCGCTATGGGTCGCAGACATGGATTTTAAGGCCGCCCAGCCCATTTTAGATTCAATTGAGCAAATCGTGCAGCATGGCATATTGGGCTATACCAAACCTACCGATGCCCTGTATGACTCAATTATTCAGTGGCACGGCAGCCGTTATGATTTGCCACTGAAAAAGCAGAATATATTGTTTTCCCCCGGTGTCGTGCCAAGCCTAGCGCTAATGATGAATGTCTTTACCGAAGTAGGTGAGGCAGTACTGGTCAACGATCCTATTTATACGCCGTTTATGAGTAAGGTTGAGCAGAATGGTCGTCGGCTCGTAATCTCTGCGTTACAAGAGGTTGAGGGTAGATATCAGCTGGATTTGGCCGATATCGAAGCCAAAATCATCGAGCATGACGTTAAGCTTTATCTGCTGTGTAACCCGCAAAACCCGGGCGGGCGCGTATGGACGACAGATGAGTTAGAAGCACTGCTTACGATTTGCAAAAAGCACAATGTAGCGATTGTCAGTGATGAGATTCATCAAGATTTGGCCTTGACTGGTCACACGTTTACGCCATTTCTAACCGTAGCTAAAGGCTATGAGCATAATGTAGTTAGCCTGACATCGATGACCAAAACCTTTAACATCGCGGGTATCAAAGGCTCTATGATATTTGCGACAGACGAAGCATTGGTCCAAAAAATCAGCCAACAGCAGCAGTTAAATGACGAATACGAGCTGAACTTATTTGCTTATACAGCGATGCGTGTGGCTTATGAGCAGGGCGGTGAGTGGCTGACGCAGGCGCTGAGTTATATCGAAGCCAACATTGAGTTAACCGTACAGTTTTTAAATCAGCATCTGCCTAAAATCAAGGTCATGCGTCCAGAAGCTTCGTACTTGATTTGGATAGATTGCTCAGCGTATGGTCAAGACGATCAAGTGCTATATGATACGCTGCGAGCTGCCAAGGTTGAGCTGAGCGCAGGATATAAGTACGGTGAGGAAGGGCATCTTAAAATGCGTATTAACGTGGCCTGTCCTAGAGCATTGCTACTCGAAGGATTAAATCGTATGCATATGGCATTGAGTGAGATGACATTGAGTGAGTCAGCCGAAGCTATATAATTGACCCATATAGCGGACAAATAAAAAGGCTGGACTATCGATATAGTCCAGCCTTTTTGGTGTTTTAGAATAATATCAAACGGCAACCATTATGATGCTCAATGATTAACTATTATTTTCAGGGTTCTCCGCATTTTCAGTATCCTCACGCATCTGCTCCCACTCTTCATTTTGATGCAGGACTGAGCCTTCTAGTGCTTCTGAGGTTTCGCCTTCTTCCCACGGCGCATTGTCAGGTAGCTCTTCGATATGGATAGTTTTGACACTGTAATCAGGTTGATACTCAAGATCATATCGAGCGGCTTTAATCACAGATATCATCATCATACCCAAAATAATGATGAGCGGTGCACCAGCGAAAATAGACGCTGTCTGTAAGGTTTGCAGATCTCCTAAGAACATCAAGGTAGCGGGTAATAAACACAAAGTGAATGCCCAAAACAAGCGATTCCAACGATGCGGCTCATCATCCACTTCTTTTTGGACGACAGACGCCAATATATAAGAGATTGAGTCAAAGGTTGTGGCAGTAAAGATAACCGATAAAAAGGTAAATACCGCGATGACTAAATAAGACATCGGTAAGCTATTTAAGATAGCAAAGATGGCAGCGGTTGGAGATTCGTTATTGAGTACCGCCACTACATCGACCGCCCCCGTCAACTGTAAATACAGACCGTAGTTGCCTAAGATAACCATAAACATAGCACAGCCAAGCGAGCCATAAAACATTGACCCTAGTACCATATTACGTATCGTACGACCTCGCGAGATTTTGGCAATAAACAATCCAATCGTTGGCGCAAATACTAGCCACCATGCCCAATAAAACACCGTCCAATCTTGTGGAAAGGTTGTGTGTTCAAAGCCGAATTCTGGGAAGTCTTTGAATGGCTCGATATACGTCATCATGCGCGGCATTTCAGTGATAGAGCGCCCGATAGCCTCCAACCCAGTATTCAAAATAAAGACAGTTGGACCGACAATCAAAATGAATAATAAGAAAATGACAGCCAAGTAAAAGTTAATGTTGGAGAGCTTTTGGATGCCGCCTTTTAACCCTTGATAGGCGCTATAAGCAAAAATTATAGTCGTGACTAATAACACGACAATCTGCATCGTGGTGTTACGTGGTAAACCAAATAGATTGTATAACCCTTCATTAATCAGTGGAGATGCCAGACCGAGCGTTGTGGCGCCACCACCAACCATGCCGAAGATAAATAACACATCTAATAGCTTGGCCCAGTTGCTGCTTGCTAGCTTTTCGCCCAATAATGGCATGAGCGTTTGGCTAACTTTCAGTACCGGTTTTTGACGTACATAATAAAAATAAGCGATAGCCACAGCAGGTACTAAGTAGATAGACCAAGCCACAGGTCCCCAGTGAAAAATCCCGTAGGTAGTCGCCCAGCGAATAGCGTCAGGTGAGCCGCCAGGTAGATTAAAAGGAGGACCTTGATAATAATACGCCCACTCAATCAAACCCCAATAAAGGATACTGGCACC
>NZ_JBQSVM010000026.1:0-43721 GCF_052376235.1 Psychrobacter sp. AOP7-A1-24
CCACTGTCTAATAATAAAATCATTACAGACAATGGCTGCTTAACCTTGCAATAAGTACAGTTAGTATGACTACGTCAATACTTATTTAGGCAATAAAACTTTATCGATCACGTGCACAACACCATTGTTGGCAGCAATATCAGTTTTTACAATATTGGTTGTACGACCGTTTTCATCTTTCAATTGGCCTTGATCCGTTACCATCAATGTGTCTTTACTAAGCATAGCGATCGCACCTGGCTGTACATCTTCAGCATATACTGGTGCAGCGCCGTTAATCACATGATAACCCAATATTTTGGTCAGCAATGGCTTGTTGGCAAACAATTGATCTTTTGTCATACCTGTTTCTTGCAATACTTGTGCAAATGCTTCATTGGTTGGTGCAAAGATAGTGAAATTAGCATTAGGATTAGACAGTGGTGCAGCGAAACCTGCTGCTTCTACTGCTTCAACCAGTAATGAGAAGTCAGCATTGCTTTGTGCAATCTGTACCACGTTCATATCCGACACAGCTTGGCTACTTGTAGGGGTTTGAGTTGACGCATCTTCACTGCTACTTGGTGTCATATTATTACAAGCACTCAGTCCTGCAATTGAAAGTGCCAATGTACCCATAGTAGCAATTTTAGTAAGTTTCATAGTTATATCCTTAAGTATTGATGATTGAGTATTCTCAAATGATGGTAATGTCATCTTAATGGTTAATTTGCATTTCGTAGACAACCATTACGTCGATTAAAACGGCTTTAGTAAAAGCGATTAACACTCATTAGTAAGTATTACTTACGAAATGCTAATTCTTCTGAAATCAAATTAGCATCTCAAAAAAGTTTATCAAGATACCTTTACGCTGTTTTTGTAGTGGCGGTGTAAGTTCTGTCTGACTTTTAAGTGTCATGTTTGTCGTTAGTTTATACAAGCAAAGCTTTATGTAATTTTTGAGTGAATAATGATTCATTTATACCTATTTTTTTGTGCAACAAACTCTCATACCATATTCGAAATATAGACAGCATATTAAGGTATGTCCACAATCTAATCGGTAGTCATTTAGATGAATTGAAAATAGCTAACTCTTACCAAACAGTGCTAAACGATGTCGAATAACTGACTAATAATTCGATATTATTTGCGCTATCTTGCTTATTCAACTGCCATCTCTCTCATTTTTATGACCATTTATAAAATGAGGACATGCCCTAGTGATATTGCCAAAGCGGAATAAGCACGACACCATGTGATGTGTGATTTTCATGCTAAAATAGTGCTACTTTTTTATAAAAACCACACCCTACTTGTTATTCCTTCCTTTTATAACCTTGACGATATAAGCAGCGCTCCTATGACCCAAGCAACTGACTCACAAATCGATGCAACTTCTAGCCCATCACAATCTGCCGATGACTTTGTCCTGACGCCACCTGCCGTATTTCCTTATAAAGAGCAACAAATAACGGCACGGACACGTATCACCGAACAAATGGCGTCGCGCATTTTGATGCTAGATGGAGCGATGGGTACACAGATTCAGACCTATAAACTAGAAGAAGCTGATTATCGTGGTGAGCGTTTTGCAGATATTAGCCTAGACGTACGCGGTAATAACGACCTGCTGGTGCTCTCACAACCACAGATGATTAAAGAGATTCATGATGATCATCTTGGTGCTGGTGCAGATATCATCGAAACCAATAGCTTTAATGGTACACGCCTGTCGATGGCCGATTACGATATGCAGTATCTGGTGCCTGAGCTAAACAAAGAAGCGGCCAGACTGGCACGCGAGGCAGCCGATGCCTTTACTGCAAAAACACCAGACAAGCCGCGTTTTGTCGCGGGTGTGGTTGGCCCCACTTCACGTACCTGCTCGATATCACCGGATGTCAATGATCCTGCGTTTCGTAACATTACCTTTGATGAGCTAGTACTTAATTACCGTGAAGCGACATTGGCCTTGATTGAAGGTGGTGTCGACCTTATTCTGATCGAGACCATCTTTGATACGCTCAATGCCAAAGCAGCGATATTTGCGATCACTGGCGTGTTTGATGATATTGGTTTTGAATTACCCATTATGATATCGGGTACGATTACTGATGCCTCAGGTCGCACGCTATCAGGGCAAACGGCTGAAGCGTTTTATAACTCGGTTCGCCATGCCAAACCTTTATCAGTCGGCTTCAACTGCGCACTTGGTGCCGATGCGCTGCGCCCACATATTCAAACCTTATCCAATATCGCTGACACTTATGTCTCAGCCCATCCAAACGCTGGTCTGCCCAATGAGTTCGGTGAGTATGATGAAACGGCTGAAGAAACGGCAGCATTGCTAGAAGGCTTTGCCAAAGCAGGTATCTTAAACATCGTCGGCGGCTGCTGCGGTACTAGGCCAGAACACATCCGCCAAATTGCTAACATGGTAAAAAACTATGCACCGCGCGTGATTCCCGAAATCGCGCCTGCCTGCCGCTTGTCTGGACTTGAACCATTTACCATCGATACTGATAGCTTGTTTGTCAATGTCGGTGAACGTACCAACGTGACAGGTTCTAAAAAATTCCTACGCTTGATCAAAACCGAAGCCTACACCGAGGCGCTTGATGTCGCCCGTGATCAAGTAGAGGGCGGCGCACAAATCGTCGACATCAATATGGATGAGGGCATGCTCGACTCCAAGCAGGCGATGATTCACTTTGTCAATCTTGTATCAGGTGAGCCAGATATCAGCCGTGTACCGCTGATGATTGACTCCTCTAAATGGGACATCATCGAAGAAGGGCTAAAGCGCACGCAGGGTAAATCTGTCGTCAACTCTATCTCACTCAAAGAAGGTCATGATGAGTTTGTCGAAAAAGCCAAACTGTGTATGCGTTACGGTGCCGCTATTATCGTGATGGCCTTTGACGAAGACGGTCAGGCCGATACTTACGAGCGCAAAACTGAAATCTGCCAGCGCAGCTATGATGTACTGGTCAATGAAGTTGGTTTCCCATCCGAAGACATTATTTTTGACCCTAATATCTTTGCCGTCGCAACCGGTATCACCGAGCACAACAACTACGGTGCTGACTTTATTAATGCGACTAAATGGATCACTGAAAACCTGCCTAATGCCATGGTATCGGGCGGTGTGTCTAACGTATCGTTTAGTTTCCGTGGTAACCCAATCCGTGAAGCCATCAACTCGGTATTTTTATTTCACGCGATCAAAAACGGCCTGACCATGGGTATCGTCAACCCTGCCATGCTTGAGTTATATGATGATATTCCAAAGGAAGCGCGTGACGCTATCGAAGACGTCATGCTCAACCGCAATCAAGGCGAGACTGGTCAAGATGCCACCGAGCGTCTGATGACCATCGCTGAAAACTATCAAGATGGCGGTAAGAAAAAAGACAGTACAGTCGATATGAGCTGGCGTGAAGGTACAGTAGAAGAGCGCATCGCCCATGCTCTAGTCAAAGGCATTACTACATTTATCGAAGCGGACACTAAAGAAGCGTGGGAGAAATACCCCAAACCACTAGAAGTCATCGAAGGCCCATTAATGGACGGTATGAATATCGTCGGTGATTTATTTGGTGCAGGTAAAATGTTCCTACCGCAAGTGGTCAAATCTGCCCGCGTAATGAAGCAGTCAGTCGCTTGGCTCAACCCGTATATCGAAGCCGAAAAGGTCGAAGGCGAAGTCAAAGGTAAAATCCTCATGGCGACCGTCAAAGGCGACGTGCATGATATCGGTAAAAACATCGTCGGCGTGGTGCTCGGCTGTAATGGCTACGACATCATTGACCTCGGCGTGATGGTGCCTTGTGAGACTATCCTCGATACCGCGATTAAAGAAAAAGTCGATATCATCGGTCTGTCTGGTCTAATTACCCCAAGTCTCGATGAGATGGTCTATGTGGCCAAGCAAATGCAAGAGCGCGACATGACCCTACCGCTTATGATTGGCGGTGCGACCACTTCTAAAGCGCATACCGCGGTTAAGGTGGAGCCGCAATATCAAAACGATGGCGTCATCTATGTCACTGATGCCTCGCGCTCAGTCGGTGTGGTGACCAAGCTGCTCTCAAAAGAGCATCGTCAAGCGCTGATCGATGAGACCCGCGAAGAGTATACCAAGGTACGTGAGCGTCTGGCCAAGCGTAAGCCAAAAGCGGCAAAAATCACCTATGCTGAGTCGATTAAAATGGGCTTTAAAGGTGACTGGGACAATTATGTGCCACCAGTGCCTAATAAACTGGGCCAAGTGATATTGAATGACTACCCTATCAGCAACTTGCTACCGTATATTGATTGGACGCCTTTCTTTATCTCTTGGGGACTGGCAGGTAAATATCCAAAAATCTTGCAAGATGATGTGGTCGGTGAAGCGGCTCGTGACCTGTTTAATAATGCCAATGAGCTGATGCAAAAGATGATTGATGAAAAATCAATCGTCGCTAAAGGGGTATTTAAACTCATGCCCGCTCGCCGTACTGATGCAGATACCGTGACGGTCTATGACAATGCGCCTAATGATGGTGGCAGCCCAACCTATCAGTTCGAGCATTTACGTCAACAGAGCGATAAAGCAAGTGGCAAGCCGAACTTTAGCTTGGCTGACTTTATCTCACCATCAGAGACACATACCGATCACTTGGGCGGCTTTACTGTCTCTATCGTCGGTACAGAAGCACTCGCTGAGCAATATAAAGCGGCAGGCGATGACTATAATGCCATCATGGTACAGGCATTGTCTGATCGCCTAGCAGAAGCATTCGCTGAGCATCTGCATGAGCTAATCCGTAAAGAGTATTGGGGCTATCAGCCAACCGAGTCACTCACCAATGATGAGATGATTAAAGAAAAGTATGTCGGTATCCGCCCTGCGCCTGGTTACCCTGCTTGCCCTGAGCATACGGAAAAAGGCAAATTGTTTGATTGGCTGGGTACGGTCGATGCTATCGGTACGACGCTAACCGAAAGCTATGCGATGTGGCCTGCGTCGTCGGTCAGCGGATTCTATTACTCTCATCCTGAGAGTGAGTACTTCAATGTCGGTAAGATTAGCCGTGATCAGTTAGAGAGTTATGCTGAGCGTAAAGGCTGGAATATGAAGACTGCTGAGAAGTGGTTAAATCCGAATTTGTAATCGATTGGCTAATCAACTTATAGAAAATTAATAGTAATTTTTTGGCTTATTCATTTAATATGAGTAAGCCATTTTTTATGGCACTTTCTTTATTTGTCATCAGCAAACTTATCGCTACGTTCATAGCAAAATACTTTTATCATTTACTAGCAATAACCATGCTAGATTATTGTCTATTCTATTATTTTTATCTTTGTGAGATAGGCTATGAATCAGATTGCATTACTTTCTAGTTGGATTGGCAAAACCTTTGCAATCTGGGCATTGGTCAGTGCTGTTTTAGGATTTATTTTTCCTACATTTTTTGCCTCATTGGCTTTTTTGATTGTGCCGATACTTGGCATTATTATGTTTGGTATGGGTATGACGCTCAAAACGGAAGATTTCCTAGAGATTGTCAAACGCCCCAAACCTGTACTAGTAGGACTGTTGGCACAGTTTACGCTCATGCCCTTGATCGCTTACCTATTAACCGTCATCTTTAACCTTGACCCTTTAATCGCGGTCGGTGTCATTTTGGTCGGGTGTTGCCCTGGCGGTACGTCTAGTAACGTAATTACGTTCTTAGCCAAAGGTGATGTGGCATTGAGTGTGGCTATTACTTCTATCTCTACCTTACTAGCACCTTTTTTGACCCCTATTCTATTAAATGTGTTTGCCGGTCAGCTCATCGATATCGACCTAGCCAGTATGATGATGACTATTACCAAAATCGTTATCCTACCCATCTTATTGGGTATTATTTTTCATAAATTTTTGGGTAAAAAGACCGAGTTCGTCACCGAGGTATTGCCGATGGTGTCGGTATTGGGTATCTCTATTATCATCGCGGCAGTGGTTGCCGTATCTAAAGCGACTATATTGGATAGTGGTGCTATCGTATTTATCGTGGTGGCCTTACATAATATGCTGGGTTATAGCTTGGGATATGTGCTCGCGCGCTTGTCTGGATTTACGGAGAGACAACGCCGCGCCATCATGGTGGAAGTGGGTATGCAAAACTCTGGTCTAGGCGCTGCCCTTGCGGCAACTTATTTCAACCCTGTCGCTGCCCTGCCGAGTGCGATATTTAGCGTGTGGCATAACTTTAGTGGCGCACTGGTTGCGAATATTTTTGCGAAGAGAGATGCAAATTAGTCTGTAGTAAATGCATTCAAAATTATGGCTGACTATAGGTATGTGATTATAAAAAATCACACACCTTTTTATTAGAGACAGTTTTCTATTGAATTTTGACTAAAATCACTGCCTTATACTTTCATTTCGTTGTACTTTCCTTATCCTTCCCACGCCGACACCGCTCAGAACAATACACCACCTGCTCCCAATCTTTCTCCCACTTCTTACGCCACGTAAATGGGCGCTGGCAGACGGGGCATGTTTTTTGCGGTAGGTTTACTTTTTTATGTGCCATCGTCTGCTCCCTTATCTTTATCTTTTCAAATTTTTATGACTAAACCTGAACTTTATTTCTGATGCTCGACACCCTCATACTTCTTAACTCGGCGGCACTGGTCTGAGCAATAAACCATATTGTCCCAGTTTTTGTCCAACTTCTTTGTCCAGCTAAACTCGCGCTCACAAACTGGACATTCTTTTTTGCGGACGTTCTTCTTTTTGTGCGCCATAACTTTCTCATTGGTTTGTTTATTACATTAGTCACTGGTCACTATAGTCTACTAATCATAATCGTCAAATATCTTATTTAGGCGATTGAGACTGTTGACAATTAGCTTGCCAGATTGATCAGTACTGGTATCAATCGCCAGCTTCTCATCCATACGCATCGTCAATGGCGCCAGTGCTTCTTTGAGAGCATTTACCATCAGTGCAGTCTGCTGCTGCACATCAGGTATATCGCTCTCTGCTAGCTGGTTGTCATTTAGCTGATTGTCATTATTGCCAACCAAGCTGTCTGCCATTTTTTGCGCTAGTTGCTCTACCGCATTGACCAGCTGCACCATGAGCTGTTTTTGTACATATTGGTTTTGCTTGAGATGCTCGCCTTCAGCTTTATGATCATGCTTATAGATTTGTATCAGCTGGCTCATACTCTTCTCAAAGCCATTGTCGATGCTGTCGCTGACCACTTTGGCATTGTTCATGAGGCTATCGGCGAGGACTTTTTGTGCTTCTATCTGCGCCTCAATCTGAGTGTCTAACTGCGCTTGTTGTCCTGCTTCGCGTAAGCGAGCGATTTTCTCTGGATCATTTTTGGATAAGTAGGTTTCAAACTGGCTACTGATGGCATTGAAGCCACTGGCCAAGTCAACCAGTTGGGCGACGATACGCGCACCTGTATCACCATTTTCACCGCCCATTGCTTTGTTACGTAAGAAGTCCGCTTTGATCTGCTCCCAACGTGCTTTTTCTTCTTCGCTCAAGGTGCCGCGCATCTCACCAAGTTTGAGTAAGTTGCTCTCCGCGCCTTGGGTCAATAGCTGCGACTCGCCCAGATAGTGATCATCTATTAGCTGGTTCAGCTCACTTTCATTCATGACCGCCGACAGCTTTTCGGTCACCTTATTCATATTACGATAACTGCCTTGCAGCTTAAATATCGGCTCAACACGGTATTTATCATCTTGTGAAGCAGAGGCGATATAGGCCTGATTGACGTCCAAAATAACCGATTGCACAGCAAACATATGACGCAAGATCGCGACAATTTCATTAATCTCTGAAGTACTATACGGATAGGTCAACTCGCTACTTTGTGCTTGGGCAAGGTTAGCATTGTCCGCTTTTGCCATTTTAATCAAACGATGTACATCGCTTAAATCACGGTTGGCCATTGGTGCAAGTACCGTATTAGAAGTCAGCGAGTTTTCGATATAACTGAGGGCAAACACCTCTTCCATACCGCTCATGATATCGCCTAAGTTGTAGATATCGGCACGGTTGGCCAGCATATCAGGCACTTTAAATGCCTCGCCGCTTTCGGTGTATGGGTTACCTGCCATGACCACGCAGAATTTTTTGCCACGCATGTCATAGGTTTTGGTTTTACCTTGCCAGACGCCATCGATACGGCGTGTGCCATCACCCAATGAGATGAATTTTTGCAAAAACTCCGCATGCGTATGCTGAATATCATCGAGATAGAGCATGACGTTATTGCCCATCTCAAAGGCTAAGTTGATTTTATTTAGCTCTTCTCGGGCGGTCGCATTTGGCGCTTTTTCGGGATCTAACGAGGTGACATCATGACCGAGCGATGGACAGTTAATCTTCATAAAGATTAAGCCCAAACGGTTTGCCACGTATTCCATCAATGTCGTTTTACCATACCCTGGTGGCGATATCATCATCAGGATACCCATCAAATCGGTACGTTTATCTTCACCGACCGTACCCATCTGCTTAGCGAGGTTGTCACCGATAAGTGGCAGATAGCTCTCATTAATCAGGCGGTTACGTACAAATGAGGACAACGGACGCGGCATAAACTCGTCGAGTCGTAACGTCTCTTTTGAGTCATGCAGTATCTCTGAGCGCATGGCCAGATAACGTCTATAAGCAGGAATGACTTGGGTATCATGATGGTGTAGACGATTGAGAAAATCATCAACGGCAAAGGTTAAGGTCTGCTGATGAATACGTGGATGCTCACCCAACAGGTTATTGACTTGTATTTCAAGCGATACCTTGCCCGTACTGCGCTCAAAGCTTTGCACTTGATTGAGCGGATTATTGATACTGGTCAATGACGTGATCGATGAGGTGGCTGATGAAAATGACAAGGCCGATGGTGTAGCATTCACACCTTGATTATCTATTTTTTTACTACCTTGCCTTTTATTAAAAGCCCCTTTATCAAAGCTGACACCTGAGTCAATCAGTCGCTGCACCAAAGCTTCACGTTGGGCATCGTTCAGTTGAGTGAGTAAAACAGCAATCGCCTCTGGCACATAATGACGGCCACTCTCTAGCTGCTGCTTGCGTAGCGCTTCTTTTTCTGCGGTTTCGGCCAGCTGCTCTTCACTGAGCTCGCCGTCTTCATCGGTACCATCAGCTGCTGCATTGGCCGAGTCAGTATCACCGTAAGTTTTATCAAGTAACGCATGAAACCATGTGCTCAATAGCTCATAGGCTGATTTTGGCTGAAAGCCAAGCTTGCCGATTGAGAATTGTAATTGATCAAAACTAGCAGTCGCTTGCATACTAGCTGATGAAGCGCTTAGTGTTTGGCTTAGCTGCTCACACAACTGCTGCGCTTGTTGGCTGGTTTGCCAGTGTATTTTATGTGTACTGGCATTCGGGGTAACGGCTTGCATTGACTGCCCCATGACACTAACCAGATACTCACAGGCCAGTTGCACATAGCCTAGTTTAAAGATACTAGCACTGTGATCGTCACTTATATTTTCATCTGTGTCTACAGTTGACTCTTTAACAGCTTCATCACTACTGTCGTCGTTATAGGTGCTCACAAAATCACGCATCACTTGAGCCATGTCTTCGACCAATAGCGATTTGGCCTTATCACTACCCAATGCACGGCGTAGCTGCTCGGCAGTCGCGGCTCGATCCGTCCAGTTACTCGCGCGCGTTAGCACAGATTCATTTAACCAAGCGTCATAACCGAACTGACGTAAGCTGTCTAAGCCAAGCGCTTGTACGATATTGAGCTGCCAATAAAACAACTGCGCCAATGCTCGTACTTGCGGGGTATAAATCAGCAGCCCTGCCTCACGTAGCGTCGGCAATATCTGCATCAGTAATAACGTCGCATCATGATCATGAATGCCTTTATCATAACCTAGCTGATAGCGAGGGGTGGCATACGCTTTGACCAATTTGGATAACGGGCTGTCATCATCAATATCACCATTAACATCGAGAGTAATGATGGTCGCATCGTATGCTTGATATAGACGCTCTTCGGTTAGGCCGTCCTGACTGTTTTTGGCGCTCTCAATGATGCTGTAGGCCAAATACTCAGCGCGGTACACCTTGTCAGACTCAGAAGCGATATTCATGTCCCAATACGGGCGCAAGGCGTTCAGCTCAGTATTATTGAGCACTTCATAATAGTCTGTGCCCGTTAGATGCAGGTTTAATACACGTGTGCCATCTGACTGCTGACGGCTCAATAAAGTCAAATCCAATGGCTGAGTATTGACCGAAAAACGGTGCTTGCCTAGTTTTATGATCTGACCACCATCTTCAAACAAGTCCGACTTGTCTTTTAGACTCTTATAACTCTCGATTTGAATGGCTTTTAGGCGAGCGTCGATGTCATCTGCTTTGACGCTAAAGTCCATCGCTTGTAACTCTTTTGCGATGTTACGGACTTTTTGCACCAGACCATCAGCCGCAAAATACGTATTGAGCGCTTCTTCCTCGGTAAATCCTGTGACACCAGTGCTTTGTGTCCGCTTCTTGATACTTTCGAGCATTCGCAGCGCGCCATCACCTAAGTTTTGCGCTTTACGGTTACGAGCATCGAGCAATTGCTGCTTGTGATTTTCAAAGGTCTCGTAAATCTCTTCACGCTTACTGATGATATCGGCTAAAAACTGATCGCCGCTGTTGGTCTCTGGATCAGCGAACTGGCTTTCTAATTCTTCTAACTGTACTAGCAACTTTGCCATTTGCTCATCTGATTTCTCAGGGGTATTGGCAATAGATAACGCATTGGCAATCGACTGCCCAAACAGCTTAAACTGCGCACCAAATTGCGCCACAGCCTCAGCCGAGCCTAAGTTTTTACGCTTATGATTAAGCTTGGCTTTGCTCTGGTTTAGACTGGCATAAATGGTCGATATGTCGTCGATAATTTGCGTACGCACCGTGGCATCGGCTACATCTAACGTGCCCAGCAGCTCAGTTAGTAGATCCAAACCTTGCGCGGTCTCATCGATTTTCTCTAGTACTGGCTTTAGCTCCGCATTGGTTTCAGCGGTATTTAAGCGCTCACTGACATCGACTAATATACCTTCGTAGCTTGATAGTGCCTCTTCACCACTCAAAAACAGTACGGTCTTTTCAGCCAACTCGCTCTCGGCTTCTTCTAACTGCGTCTGCAATGCTTGTAGTTTATCGGCATCTAAATAACGCAAATCCTCCAAACTAACCAAGCGGCCTTTTTGGCGTCTTAATGCGGACAACTGATCGACATAATCACTGGCAGACTCAAAGCTAGTGATGCGTATCTGCCGCAAAATCTCACTTTGCTGCGTATCGGCATCGCTTAATGCGGTTTGGGTTTGCTTTTGGATGCTTTGTACTTTAGCGAACTCGTCAATGACCAGCTCAGCCGTGGCCGTGACTTCTTTAATACTGCTGGCGACTTCGCTCAGCTCAGGCTCAGACAACCAGTAATAGCTGTCAAAGAGTCGGCTAGTATTATTGGTCAGCTCTTCATAGAGCTTCTGTGACACGCTTTGATTATCAATCAGGCGCGTGATGCTATATAGATCGGAGATGCCGCGTACCAGTTCTTTATTACCAATTTTGCCATAAAAACTGGTGCTCTCAGGCAACTCACTCACATATTCGTGTGAGGCATAAGGCGTGTGCCATATCTGCATCGGATGAATGCGAGATGGCTCACTTTGGTCGCTAAACAGTACCAAACGCCCATCCTCTGCCAACGCCATACCGTTACAGTAAATAGGGTTTGCCAATTGCTTTTTAATCAAATTATAAGGAAACAGGCCTGTAACGCCCAAGTCTCTGTCATAGAATAAGAATAGTACGTCTTCTCCATTTGGCGATACAATTTTACGCTTAAAGCGCAGGTCGGTAGCGCCAACATTATTCGCCTCAAACAGCTTATACTCACCGGTCTGTAGGTAATAACCACCCGGAAACATAATGCCATGGTCTTCTGGTAGCTGAACACACGACTGTCCAATCGCATCCAACCGCATAACCGCTTCGGTCAAAGTGTTATAAACAAAATAACGGTAGTCCTCTTCGCGATAAGGCAGTATTTTGAGCAGTATTAGACTGCCGACTTTGGCATAAGCAATCTCAGCATCAGTCAGCGATTGGGTGCGATCATTGACCGGTTCGCTATAAATCCCCTGGCCGGACTGCGTATTGTCCTCAATTTTTATGGTCAGATCGCCACCGACCGTTTCCACAAATATCGTATCTAAGATATTCATATGTGGGTATTTGCCATTGATCATCTGATCACGGGTGGTCTCAATCCAGTCGAAATCATAGGCAGGCGGCAACTCGATATCACGCTCACCTCGATTATCCACATAAGCGACTTGCGCCGACTCTGGCGTACCTTGACTAAAATCTAGCGCAAAACGGAACACTCGAATATCAGTGATGCGCTCACCAATCTGAAACGCCAACAGTAGCTTACTGTCTTTGACTGTTATTTGAATCAGGCGCGTTTGCTTGTAATAGCGATATAGCTCATTGAAGTCTTGGACAAAAGCATCTTGATCTAAAAAAGCACCCTTTAAATCGACTTCTTCGAGCTGATATTCTTCTTCGTTACCAGCTGGCTCGTTCAGACGATATAGCGACAATACATCCTTAATATTGCTCGCACGCTTGAGTCCCATAAAGACGTTATAACCAAATAACAGATAATCACCAACCTGCACCATATCCTGCGCCACACAATTGTGCTCGGTACGAATACGAGTACGGGCGATGACTTGCATCTGGGTGCTGCCAAACTCTTCGAGACGCGCGTTATTTAGCGTCGCAGTCTGCTGCTCTAAACGGCCGCCTTGTTCCGTCAGACGTTTTTTGATTAGCTCATAAGCATTGCCTGAAGCAACTGCCTGATCGGTTTGGTTTGCTTGATTAGCATTATTATTCTCGTTGCTATTATCGTTGCTATCTGAGTTCTTTGAAGTTTGCGTATCCGCCATCGTTGCTCGTCCGTTTCTGTTTTTACATAATAAGAGAATGTTGGGCAATAAGGGAAATAAGGCATTTAGGGCTTGTTGAATATGCCCTAATAAGTAGCACTTGGCTAATCTAAGAAAACGAAACATCACTGCTGTTTTTTTAGATTAGCCAACTCATCGTTATTCGTCGTTTTGAATCACCCTGAGTTAGCCAAAAAAATCTGCCGCCTAAACGACAGATTTTGAATTGCAGAGAATATTACTTATTCATACTGTTTGATAAAAACTTACTCATTAGTATTTGCCTGCTAATACCTGCCTATTAATACTTGTCTGCTAATAACAGGCAGTCAGTCCCTATTAATAAGTCGTTTTATCGTCATTTTGCTGGTTGGTTTTCATAGCTTGACTGGCCATCACACCGTTGATGATACCGCTCAATGTGTCTGACTTACCCGCTAAGCCATCAATGGCTTTACCGATAGACAGTGACTTGGCAAAGTTGTCAAAGAAATGCGCTTCGCCGCCAACAATATCAATTTTGGCTTTCTGTAGCGCCACTGCCAATACTTCAGCATTTTCTTTGGCAATCTCTTTACCAGCGTCAATAGAAGCAAGCGCTTCTTGCAAGGCAGTTTCAAGCCCCATGCGGAACTCTTCGTGCTCACGCGCTTCTTTATTCATACTACCCATAGCATTGAATTTTTCGACCAGACCATCTGCTTCGGCTTGGAAGTGCGCGCGAGTAACTTCGGCTTTTGCCAATCCAACTTCGCGTTCTGCTTTGGCACTAGACTCACCGCGAGCCGCGATGATTTCAGCATCGACCATGCCTTTTTCACGCTCAGCTCTGGCGGTAGATTCGCCGCGAGCCGCGATAACTTCGGCATCTGCCATGCCTTTTTCACGTTCTGATTGCGCTTCGGCTTGTCCTGTCGCTTTGATGATGTTGGCTTTAGCGATGCCTTCTTTTTCAAGCGATGAAGCCTTGGCTTCTTGAATAGCGGCTTCGGCGAAACCATGTGCCGACTTTTCTGCTTTGATACCTTCGGCCATTTTAATTTTGGCTTCTGAATCTTTGGCTGATGCTTCAAGATTAGCGGCAGCAAGCGTCGTAATTTCAACAGCTTTGTGCTTAGCAGACAACTCTTCTGCTTCTGCTTTTTTGACCTGACGTACTTTGAGCTCTTCGGCATCGGCTTCGGCTGCTAAGACGCGAGTTTGCTTATCTCGATCCGCTTCACTAACTTCACGAACCTCTTTGATGCGCTCTTCTTCTTGTGCCACAGTTTTGTCTACCGCGATACGCTCACGAATCACATTGGCGATTTCTTTTTTCTCAAGCTCAATGGCACGTTCTGCTTCGATACGTTGCAGATCAACTTCACGTTCACGAGAGACGACTTCTAAATCACGAGCACGCGTGACTTTCTCTTCTTCGATAACGACGGCGCGCAAACGATTTTGGCCAGCCACTTCGATCTCACGCTGCTGATTTTCACGCTGAATCGCCAAGTCTTGCTCAACCGTGATAATCGCGGTTTCAGACTTTTTGCGCTCTTCTTCTTCAATTTTGCGAGTTTCGGCCGTTTCTCGAGCTATCACTGACGAGATTTCGCGCTTCTGCTTGGCTTCCGCATCAGCTTGTTGACGCTCAAGCTCTAGCATCGCCTCTCTGGTTTCAACGTTCTTTTTCTTGACCGCTAGCTCTTCGTCACGCTCAAGCTCATTGGTAATAACATTTTGCGTGGCAGTTAACTGGGTAATCTTTTTGATACCTTCAGAATCCAAGATATTACTTGAATCTAATGACATTTTTGGCGTTTGCTCTAGATAATCAATCGCGACATCTTCTAGGACATAGCCGTTTAGATCGTTACCAATTTCTTGAACGATACTGTCACGAAACTCACTGCGATTTTCGAACAGTTTGACGAAGTCTATTTGCTTACCAACGGTTTTTAGTGCTTCAGAAAACTTGGCATTAAACAGCTCATTAACAGCGACTTTGTCTGAAGCTCTCTCAACTCCGACTGATTTGGCAACTTTTAGTACATCTTCTTCGGTTTCATTGACGCGTAAATAAAATGCCACAGTGATATCAGCACGCATGTTGTCTGCGCAAATCAAGCCTTCTTTACCACGTCTATCTACCTCTAACGTGATGAGCGAGATTCTCATCAGCTCTTTTTTATTGATAACTGGCCAAACAAAGCCACCATCAAAACGTACGGCTATTTTGCTCACACCATTGATAATTAGCGCTTTGCCCTGCTCAACCTTGAAGTAAAAGGCTTTGAGCATTAATAGTGCTGCCATCACGAAAACAAACGCCAGCACCACAACCACGCCGACGATAATGAGTATGTCCATGTTTATTCCTTTAATTAAAACATTCTATAATCAGTTCTATATCCATCAAATGCTCAGTAAAGCTTGCTCAATCTACTCCATGTAGTAGCTTCACTTGCCTTTCTCATATCTGGACTAATTGAACCGATAATGACCAAATTTAAAACCGTTCTTATGATGTAAAAAACAGAAACTTTTTAGCTAACTTGCTGTTTATTGTTCATCATCGCTTATCCAATTTTCGAGTCTACTCTATGCTAAAAGCGATGATAAAAAGTCGTGTCGATTAAATAATTTATAATTATTTGTCTTTAATAGGAGCGACTCGATAGGTGTTTGCTTCTTCTAGGTACTCTACCAACATCACTCTATCGCCCTTTTTGAATAAGCTGGTACTATTATCTGAACGAACCTTAAGTATCAACCCTGCACCGCCATCATTCAATTCTGCCTCACCGTGTTTGTCCGTCACACTAAGTGTGCGTACAATCGCGATTTTACCGATATTATTAGCAGAGTTACGTTTAGGGATTCTGGCAATGTTTTTTCGGATGGGTGAAATAATAATACCTGTTAGCCACATAGAAATGACCAATACGAATATCAGTGCCCCTGTGCCAAAGATATAATACAGAACACCAGAGTCGAAGTTTTGATGTAAGAAACTGGTATACAAATAGCTCAGTAGCCAACCGATTAAACTAATAAGACTTAATATAATGATTAACGGTACACCGTAAAGACCAAACTTCAGCATGAGGCCTGTAAAAAAACCGGTCGACGATAAATCAGAAACCGCAGCATCGCTACCTGGCTCCCCAAAATCCACACTATCCATATCTGCCATGCCGAGCAAAGATACCACCCAATATAAGGTAACGAACATCACAAGACCGGTGAAAACAATCGTCGGATATAAACTTATTTTGGTGATAAACACTAAAAAAGCCTCTTGCATTATGCGGGTTCTCCCTTTATCAACCTAATCTGCGATTTGTAGTAACCTACTACAAAAGCTCGTACTCATCGCTTAATTTTTATAAACTTATGTTCTTTTACAAACAAGTATATATACATATCACGGCATAAGACATATTTCTCTAACGGCCCCATATCGGTGACCGTACGACTTCACCATTCTGACCGCTAATAGCATAGCTGGTATTGCCTGACAATGAGTGAATAACCAAACTGCTACTACTTTGGCCTGCGACTTGCCCGCCTACATTTAAACGACGAGTTGGATAGACAGCATAATTGCCAGAGGGAGATAAACGTGCAGGCTCATCAAGTCCTGTTTCCGCCAAGTTGACCACCTGTCCAGTTGTCAAAGTCATGATAGCCGCCTTACGACCATTTAGATAAGCCATACGCTCACCATCCAAGCTAAGCTGCGGACTGGCCACATAGCCATTTGTTAATATAGGTGTCGCATTGCCCGTAGCAAAGTCATAACGATAAATTCTCGGTCGTCCAGCACGGACTTTATCACTGGTATAGACAAAGCTCTGGCCATCCGCAGCATAACTTGGCTGTACCTCTGTACTAGGTAGGGTCGTTAACTGCTGGATATTCCCATCACTCAGGCGCATTTTATAGATGTCAGCATTACCACCGACAGTAGAGCTATAAAGCAAATCTTGACCATCGGGTGAGAATGACGCCGACATATTGCTACCTTCAGCATTCACTACTAGGTTGCGCGTATCGCTACTACGATCATAGATATAGATTTTGGGATGCTCACGTGGGGCTTGTTTGCTATAGGCAAGTAGTTGTCCTTCTGCCGACCATGCTGGCGCATAGATATAGCCATTAAGCTGATCGATGAGCTGACGATCGCTACCATCAGGACGAATACTATAAAGTGTTGATACTTTTGCCGTCCCTACACCCTGCTCTTCTATATAGGCAATGTGTCCTTGGCGATCAATCACAGGCATACGTGCCGTCAGCGGATTGGTTTCGACTGTGCTGACAGATGTACTGACTGGTTTGTTGGGTAATGTCTGGCAACCGGTTAGCGCAGCAAATACAACGATGGCAATAGGTGCTTTTATCATCAAACTATCTATAATCGCTCTAGATAGGTTTTCTTCACATATGGTTGTTTTATTTGTGGCAGTTTTTAGCATAGCGTCATACCCAACAGAGTTTGATGATAAAAGTGTGATAAATATCTAAAAAGACGGTCGGTATCGATACAAACTCGAAACCACCACCCAACGATTTAAAACCTAAAGATATTACAGAAACACTACACTAGTGTATCTTAAATTGGACTAAGTTTTAGATAAAAAAATGCCCCACTTATTAGTGAGGCATTTTGTCTTTTAAGAAGCGACATTTCAATTGAACAACTTCAACCGATTGATTTCACGAACCAATCCAAAATTTTTACTCGATCATTACGCTATTTAGAAATAGCTTTAAAATAAGCGACTTGATCATCATTTTTAATGGTCAAAATAGGCACATTGTTGGCATTCTTGCTAAGGCTATACTTACCTTGTACAGTGGCCAGTGCAGCTGTATCAAAGCTGGCTTGCGGTTCAGGACATGCCATCATAGTACTAATGCCGTTTTTAATCTCTATCTCACCATTTGTGACACTATATCCAGCACCCATGCTATTGCAGGTATTTATGAATGCCACGTAATCTCTACCGTTATCATTCATAAAATTCAACGTTAGAGGCTTTTCTGGGTCAAAAAACAGCTGAGTTACTTTATCACCATTGCTACGTTTGGCATCAACGAGCTGCCAGTTATGTGCCTGCAAGACATCTGCAGTGATTGGTTGGCTGACTGGCGCAGGCAAATTCGTCGTCTGACAACCCGCAGCAAGCGTACCAACTGCCAATGTCGCGGCCATCATTACTTTAGTCATATTCTTCATATCAACTCCTCGCTTTATTGCATCCGTTACTTTTACTAAACATACTATCTGTATGAGCCATTAGCTCTAATAGACAATCGGTAAGCTCTAATAAACATAGTAAAAGTTCAGACTTATTATGATTCATTTATTGTTTTATTTGATACTCTAAACAATTGCACTATTGTGCATGAATCATAGTGAGGTGTCATCATAAACTGGGTAGTTATTCGGAATGCACTTTGTACGTGCAGATATCTGACTACTTGCTCTTGCCAGTACCAAGATGATCTGCTGACTACATACCGCTAACGCTATCCATCCATATCAACGATAACTATTGATGATAACTATTGATCACTACTGACGATAATTATGGATTATTCACAGCTTGCTGTCGTTGCAATGCTGCATAACCATCTAGACGCTTACGCTCAGTATCGTTAAATAATTGCTGTTCCAGCTGATTGATTTGAATTTGCGTTTGGGCTGCATCGACACTTTGGCTCAATAAGCGATTTTTTTGAGTTTCATACTGGGTGAAGCGTTGATCAAAATTAGCGTCTTCTTGGTCTACTTGTGCCAGCCTTTTTGCTGCTGGTGCGCCTACTAGCTCTCGGCGCATATTATATAGCTCCTCAGGCGTTGCACCGCGAGCTTTCATCTGTTCGGTGCGAGTTATCAATTCGCTAATATTGGCTTGTTGCATGATATTGGCTTTAGTAGCACTCTCTGGCAATCGACTGATATATTCCTGACGGGCAGCTTGTTTTTGCACGTCAGACATCTGCTTATCTTGGTCAATTCTGACCATTTCTATACTATAATTATCGTAATCATCTTCTGCGCCAAAGAACGCTGTAATCGTTGGCTTATCAAAGTACTGCTGACGTAGATTAGCGATATCTTGTTTTTGCTGAGCAACTGCGTTCAAATCCAGCTTACCACTTTTGGTCGCTTGTAGTTGCAGATTACCGTAGCGCTTTTCTATCTCAGGAAGTGCTTTAAGATAGGCAACATATTGATTAAAAATAGTGACCGCTTGGCTAGCGGCAGGCTCTGGTGTTTGATGGCGAATATAACTTTCCACACGTGCAAATATAGTAGCTTCTTCTTCCTCACCTAATGCTGATAAAAAATAATCAAACAAACGCCGCAGACCTTCAGTAACGACTAACTGTTTATTTTCATCGATAATAATTTCACCATCGATTTGAGTGCCCTGTAATGAGCGTGGTAAATTTTCCAATCCTGTGACAAATTGAGACTGGCTAGGTGTCGTTATAGCTTTTACGACTTGTCCCGCAGCCAACTCAGTTGTCACTAACTCACTATTCTCATTATCGGAGACAGAGGGCTTGGTCGAAGCTGAATTTATATCATTACTATCAGGTTTGAACCACAAAATAACCGCCGCTGTGGCTATGACAACCACAGCGATGATAGCAACTGTTACATAGATTTGACGGCGGTTATGTGACATAAACGATATTTCTCAATCAATGAGTATTCTTATTTTGCGGTTCAGCTTATAGGTTAGCGTTTTTCAGGCGGTTTACCTGAGTACGATAGATAGATTTTGGCTCAGACTCTCCCCATGCCGTCAGACCCAAGACTTGATCAGCGGAATCCAAATGGTTCATTCTATAGTTATCACGAATCACATAACCAAGACGACTTGAGCAGGCAGATACCAGTCCATCGTTAGACTCACCTACAAACGGTACGCCCGTTGCGACCAATAGATAATCGCTAGGGTCAAGTGCGCTTGTTATTTGCCCAACGCCACTAAATGAATAATACTTGATGCCATTAACCGCAGTATTGGTCGGCTGACCACAGTAGTTTTTTGGCATTGCTGCAGGAAATTTGGCATTAAATGTAGCGGCACCATCGGTCGATAGAGCCACGAGCGCTTGCCAGCCATCTTGTTGTTGAATTTGATTAAAACTGATACCCGACCCAATATCTGTAAAACCACCGATCAGATTAAACACACCTGATACTAACTGGGTGGTGACATTGGATGGTTCTCCCGAAGTATTATTTGGCTCAAGGACACTTTTAACAAAATCAGCGGTTTTTGATCCTTGCTCTGGACTTGATACTGCGGTTACCGAAGCCACGTACTTTGGCGCGACGCCAGCGACATAACGGATATCTATACCGCCCTGACTGTGACCAAATAAATTGACTTTAGACTCACCTGAAATCGCAGCAATGGTCTTGACCTGTTGAAGCAGTTGCTCACCTCGGACTTCGCTGTTATTGACCGCTGATGTTTTGGTGGTATATACCTCTGAACCACCTTTCATCAAGTCTCCAGGAATTCCGTTGAAGTAATCAATGACCCCGAACAGTGTCGTAAAGCCGCCAAGACCGTGTGCTAAGACGACTGGATACTGCGTTTTAGTGTAACTAGATGTGAAGTATTTACTATCCACCAACTTGCAGCCGTTAGCATTGGCACAATTATAGTATTGGCCTGCAGCTTGTGCAGAGGTGGTTTGCATAGTCATTAGAAGGATACCCGTACTGACTGAACCCAGTATTGGTAAAAACGTTTTTGGTGCGATAGCTGCACGAATGTACAAAGCAAGCGTCATAACAACATCCTTGTTATCATTGATTTTAATTATCCCTACTGCCTAAAACCAGCAAACATAGAAACAGTAAGAATTGCCGCTAATTCCGTTAGCAGTCAAACTTACAGTACTGATATATTCTTCAATATTCAACTAATTTGTCAAAATATGAATATATTGATTTGACTAGCAAGTCATACAAAGGCTAACCATACTGTAAAGCAATTATTATCAAAGATGATGTTAGGGTCACTATCACTTAACATCAAAGTGTCGCCAGTACGTTTATGGTATAATCTAGCCACAACGAACCCATAATTATAAGATATATTATGATGACTAAAAAAACTCTTATTCAGTCCCCAGAAGCCATAGAAAAAATGCGCGTGGCCGGTAAACTTGCTAGTGATGTCCTTGTGATGCTCGACGAGCATGTCAAAGTGGGTGTCAGTACCGAAGCGCTCAATCAAATCGCGCATGACTATATCGTTAATGTGCAGCAGGCTATTCCTGCGCCACTTAACTATAATGGTTTTCCAAAATCTATCTGTACCTCAATCAACCACGTTGTCTGTCACGGCATTCCAACTGAAAGCAAGCTGCTAAAAGATGGTGATATTATCAACATCGACGTAACGGTTATCAAAGACGGTTACTACGGCGATACCTCAAAAATGTGGATCGTTGGCAACGGCTCTATTATGGCACAGCGTATTTGCAAAGTGGCACAAGATGCCCTTTATGCAGGTATGAGCGTGGTCAAAAATGGTGCTCGTTTGGGTGATATTGGCGCGGCTATTCAAGCCGTTGTCGAGCCTGAACGCTTTAGTATTGTTCGCGAGTTCTGTGGTCATGGTATCAGTGACGAATTTCATCACGAGCCACAAGTCATGCACTATGGCAAAAAAGGCACTGGTTTTGAGCTAAAAACAGGCATGACGTTTACCATTGAGCCTATGATTAATCAAGGCACGTGGCAGACTAAGATTTTGCCAGATGAGTGGACAGCGATTACTAAAGACCGCAAACTATCTGCCCAATGGGAGCATACCATGGTCGTGACAGACAATGGTTGTGAAGTATTTACCACTCGTCCCGAAGAAGATTTGAGTTTCTTGACACAGTAGTACAATCAAAGATCGCTCAGGCGGTCTTTTTTTTGGCCTTTAATTAGAGCATATTGAGTATTGTGCTTATGTACGTTTTGTCTTTATACTCAGATGACCTAATAGCTTGTATTGATATACTTATTGGCACATTTATTAGCCATCAGTATGTTAGTTACCCCATAACTCTCAGCTCAAACGTTCTATTTCTAAACTCTTAACTGGATAACACTCATGTTTAATTGTGATATCGCCTCTGTTGATTTGACGCCTTTACCGATACTACCGAACGAGGTCGCGACAGACTCATCTCCACTATCAGCCAAAAATACGACAGACAAGAATCTTCTCGGTATACCTGAATGGTTGGCACAAATCAACGACGATATCAGCCGTTCACTAGAACGTGGCACCAACATTCGCCAGTTGGTTACGGCGCGTGCTTGCGCTATCGACAGTCTATTGATTGCATTGTATAAATGGTTTGAGCTGGATAAGACTGATTTAGCATTTTTTGCGACTGGTGGCTACGGACGCGGTGAGCTATCACTTTATTCAGACATCGATATTTTACTGTTGTCTCCCGATGAAATAGGTGCTGAGGCCAGTAGCAAAATTGATAAATTAGTCGCGCTACTATGGGACATAGGATTAGAGCCTGCTCTCTCTGTCCGTAGTGTTGATGATGCGCTAGAGGCGGCGCTTGACCATACGATTGCCAGTGCGCAACTAGAGGCTCGACTGTTAATTGGCAACGAAGCATTGCAAGACATGCCTGTGCAAATCGTCAATAAACAGTGGTCTCCTCGCACCTTTTTTGACGCAAAAATGGAAGAATCCAAAACGCGTTATTTGCAGCACAATGCAACCGAGTTCAATCTTGAACCCAATATCAAAACAGCTCCTGGCGGGCTACGTGATATTCATATCATTGGTTGGGTCACTAAGCGTTATTTTCGTGTAGGCAAGCTATATGATTTAGTTCAACAGAACTTTCTGACTGAAAAAGAGTTTGATGAGCTGAGCTTTGCAGAAGGATATTTATGGCAAATCCGTCATTATTTACATGTACTGACGGGCCGTAATGAAAACAAGCTGTTGTTCGATTATCAGCGTGAAATTGCTCAGCTAATGGGTTATGAGACTCAACCAGATGACCAGCCTAATGCTGCGGTCGAACGATTTATGCGAGATTACTATCGCTGTGCTATGCAGATATCGACGCTGTCAGAGATGCTAACCAACCATTATTATGAAACGATTATAGAACCGCAGCTACCGGACGACGAACGTCCAAAAAAACAGCCTATAAATGCACGATTTAACCGTATTGGCAACCAGATTGCCATTGCACATCATCGGGTTTTTGCACAACATCCCGAGTCAATCTTAGAGATGTTCCTATTAATGGGGCAACATGGCATCGATAAGGTTCGTACCCACACCCTGCGCGCACTCAAGATTGCCGCACGGGGCATTGATCAGATATACAGAGATAACCCTACTCACAAAGCGTTGTTTTTATCAAATCTAAAAGAACAAAACTACCTATTCCATCGTCTACGTACCATGAATCGCTATGGGGTATTGGGCAATTATATTCCTGCTTTTGCGCAAGTCACTGGCTTGATGCAATATGATTTGTTCCATCGTTATACGGTAGATGCGCATACTTTATTTTTAATCAGAATCCTGCACCGATTTACAGATCCAGCTTTCCATGAAGAGTTTCCGCTGGTCAGCTCTATCTTCCAGCGTATCGAGCGTAAAGAAATTCTGGTACTGGCAGCGATGTTCCATGATATTGCTAAAGGGCGCGGCGGTGATCATAGTGAGCTTGGCCAAACAGAATCGATTGAGTTCTGCTTATCACACGGTATGAGCTTGGCCGATGCGAATTTGGTTGGTTGGCTTACGCGCTACCACCTTCTCATGTCAATTACTGCCCAGAAAAAAGATATCTCGGATCCTGAAGTGGTGACTATATTCTCTGATCTCATTGGTAACGTTACGCATTTAAACCATTTGTACGTATTGACCGTTGCTGATATGAATGCGACCAACCCACAGCTTTGGAACAGCTGGCGGGCAACCCTTATGAAACAGCTATATTCACAGACTCGTCGTATTTTGCGCGCTGATATCGATGCGCCCACCAATCGTCAAGATATGATCAGTGCCACACGCAAACAAGCTTTGACGATGTTAGACAATGTCAACAACCAACATATGAATCGTGATGAAGTCCTGCGTTTATGGGATGATTTGGGCGATGAATACTTCTTGCGAGAAATTGCAGAGGATATCTTATGGCATACCGAAGCTATTTTGAATCATCCACCGATTGGTCTTGCTTCTAATGCGGATAGTCCGCCGTTAGTTGTCTTGCGTGAGCATCGTGAGCTGGCGCTCGATGCGGTACAGGTCTTTGTCTACACTCAAGATCAGATGAACCTATTTGCCGTTACTATGGCGGTATTTGATCAGATGAATCTTGATGTGTTAGATGCACGTATTATCACAGCGACCCGTGACTTTGCTTTAGATTCTTATGTGTTACTTGACCCTAGCGGCACACTGCTCGTCGATGAAGACAGCCAGCAAGAGCTGAAACAACGCTTAATTGACTCATTTAAAGACCCCACTGTATTAAAGCTGACAAACAAGCGTATGCCGCGTCAGCTGAAACACTTTGAAGTAAAAACAGTAATTAACTTCGAATTTAATGAGGCGTCAGATCAACATATCATGAGCCTAGAGACACTTGATCAGCCAGGACTATTGGCGCGAGTTGGACATGTATTTTTGCAGGAGCAAATCGAAGTACATGCTGCTCGTATTACAACGTTAGGTGAACGTGCAGAAGATATGTTTTATATCAGTGATCAAAACGATGAGCCACTATCTGCAGACAGGCTTGATGCACTAAAGGCCGCGCTGTTAGCCAGTCTCACCGTCCAAAAAGAGCATAATAGCGTAATCTATTTTTGATACGATTAGAGAGTTTTGATTAACCATCATTTTGAACATTAACTAGCAGAATTAGTTTGATAGATATCATAGAAGCACACTTTATAACGTGCTTCTATATGTTATCTCGCTGGCATGTTCGTTCAGTTCATCATCAGCAAGATCTGGCGGTAAAACCCCTACTTCTAGCGGCTGCTGCTGCATTATTAGACGCCCAGCGTCGATTTCTTTTTGCAACAAACATTGCAAGCTGGCTAAATGAAACTGCCCGTTGAGATAGTCATCTAACGCTTCTAAAGAAATAGGTGATCTGGCATGTACATCAGGGTAAAGACTGTCTTCTGCCAAAATAACCATTTCATTTAGTGCTTCTTCGCTCATCAACTCATCATTATCTATTTTGCGTTGCAATTTATTTGCCAATTGGCCTTTAGCAGCAAAAGCGACAATAAAGATTAAGGTCTGCAACACAAACAATGAAACATACTGCCATAGCGTTAGCGATACATTTAGCATGTTATTGAGTAGCATCAGTGCCATGGCCACGACCACATAACCGACTAACTGCCATAGTAACCACATGATAAGACTGTTCTCGCCAAACCAAAACACTTTCTTTTCTTGACGATCGATTAGTTGCTGGCGCGCTTGCCACCAGCATTGCTCGCGCTCTTTGAGGAGTTTATAGAGTTGGGAACGCTGTAAGCTGTCATCGAGGTTTTCATTATTGATATCTATAGCGATGGAGTCATCATTATTTAGCGCACTAGACATATCAAATTATCCTTAAAACGATCTAACCCTTTTTTGAGTAATCATTTTTATGTTGTTATAGGTTATAAATGACGAAAGTTTCACAAGGCTTCTCGACGGCTACATATTTATGAGCCGTACGTTGAATAGTTTACGTTTGGTAAAGACCTATTCACGGTATAAGAAGAAAAGGACAAAAAATTAGAGAAGTGCTACACTGCTCTAATGTAAACTTTCTTTATAACTTTATTATTAATTGTCTATTATAGTTATCACACTTATGAATCACAACTTATCGTATTTGCACCCTTATCCGTTCGCAAAAATGGCCGCATTGCTTGCCGATAGCAGTCCTACCAACGGTTACAGCGAAATAAAGCTCGGTATTGGCGAGCCAAAACATGAGCCACCAGCATTCGTACTGGACGTCCTACGCGAAAACTTGGACAAAATAAGTCGTTATCCAACCACAAACGGTATGTTTGAGCTGCGTCAAACTATTGCTCATTGGTTAGAGAAGCGGTTTTTTCTGAATCATGTCGACGCCAATGATCAAGTATTACCCGTAATGGGTACACGTGAAGCAATTTTTAGCTTCGTACAAGCAGTTGTTGATCATGATACAACTGATAAAGAGAGCAACTCTGTATCATCTGATACATCGCCTACCGTTGTCATGCCCAACCCGTTTTATCAAATATACGAAGGTGCGGCGATACTGGCACAAGCAACGCCTTACTTTGTCCCTTGTACTTCAGATAATGACTACAAAGGTGACTATCGCGCGGTACCAAAAGACGTCTGGATGCGTACGCAGTTATTGTTTGTCTGTAGTCCAAACAATCCAACAGGCTCCGTCATGACAATGGATGATTGGGAATATCTCATCCGTCTGTCAGATCAATATGGTTTTATCATCGCCAGTGATGAGTGTTATAGCGAGCTGTATTTTGATACAGCACCGATTGGATTGCTCCAAGCTTGTGCGGCCCTTGGTCGTCGTGATTTCAAAAACTGTATCGTGTTTCATTCTTTATCCAAACGTTCAAATTTACCGGGTTTACGCTCTGGATTTGTGGCCGGTGATGCCAAAATATTGCAGGCTTATTTGCAATATCGTACTTACCAAGGTTCTGCGATGCCGATACCTCATCAGCTCGCCTCTATCGCTGCGTGGCAGGACGAAAAACATGTCGCTCATAATCGCGCGCTGTACCAAGAGAAATTTGCCCTATGGATGTCTGAGCTTGGGGAGTTGCTAAAGTTACGTATGCCTGACGCTGGGTTTTACTTTTGGGTCAAAGTGCCTGAGCAATTCGGTAGTGATGATGAAATCTTTGTCAAAGCATTGTATGAGCAAGCCAATATCCATGCATTAGCAGGACGCTATTTGTCACGAGAAGTTGATGGTCACAACCCTGGACAAGGTTATGTCCGTATCGCTCTGGTCGCGAGTGTCGATGAGAGCCGAGAAGCGATCAGTCGTATTCGAAAACTACTAGGTGCTTAGAGCCAATGTAGAAAGATTCTAATGTAGCTGAGATAAATATATCTATATCGAAAAGCCTTCAATAACCACAATATAAATAGGGTTATTAAATGCTTTTTGTTTTATTAATGCTATAGTAAAGTCTCTACCGAAATATGCCATCAAGGATGATGCCATGCCCCATCTTGATTTTAGCCAGCCACCCTTTGATGTGTTGAGCTTGGCCGAGCGTCAAAGTATTAGAAAAAATACCCAGATACGTTACCTTGCCAAAAACGAGATCTTGCCTGTAGGAGAACTGCAATGTCTGTATGTGGTCATCAAAGGGCAAATCGAGCAATCACTAGATGGTGAGTTTGTCGCTTCTTATGTAGGTAGTAACCACGCTGACGGTCTGAATAATAATGACTGGTTTGATAGTCGCCGCCTGCCTGAGTCATTTACCAAAGATAATGAGCTAGAGAATGAAAGTACGCCCATACAGCCCTATCAATTCCGAGCTAATGAAGAGACCTTACTACTCCAAGTCGCTGGTGATGCTATCGATAAAATCAGCGCACAAAATCATTTGGTACGCCAAATGCTATCAGACAAGCTGCCTGAACGATTAAAAGCATTGCGCCAGCGGCGTCATAATAAAACACTAAATCCTGCCAACTACACCAATCAACAAGAAGTACAGCAAATCATGCTGCAACCAGTAGTAGATGTTCATCTATTGCCAGTTCACATTGTCGATGCCAATGACAGCTTGTACAAAGCCGCTCGAATCATGACCGAAGCTGGATTAAAACATGTGCTGGTCCGACCGCTACATGGCTTACATGATTTAGATGACTTACAATCAGGTGGTTTAGATAGCTCACAAACAGCGCAACTTGAGACAAAATTACTCTTAGGAATTTTGACCGATACTGATATTTGCCGCGCCGTAAATGACAGACAAGATCCGGCTACCACTCCTTGCCAGCGCTATGCGAATTTTAATCTACGTACCATCAAAGCCAGTGATGAGCTTGGCGATGCGCTGCTGACCATGACTCGCTATCGTATTCATAGACTACCAGTCATTGATAAGAATGGCGATGTCGTCGGTGTGCTGGGGCAAAGTGATATGCTCGCTCACATTGGCCATCATTCACAGCTCATTAGTATTCAAATCGAACAGGCTCAAGATCTATCAAGCCTAGGTACCGCTGTTGAACTAATCGGTCGCTATATTCGTGCACAGCATCATAATGGTGTCAAAATTGGCAATATCAGTCGTATGGTACAGACGCTAAATGCACAGGTATTTACCAAGCTATGGCAGCTAATCGTACCTGATGAATTGATAGCCAACACGTGCCTTATCGTTATGGGTTCAGAAGGTCGCGGTGAGCAAATCATGCGTACCGATCAAGACAACGCGCTTATCATTCGTGATGGCTATACACATCCTGACCTAGCACAGTTCGCTGATACTTTTAACCATCACCTAGCAACGCTTGGCTACCCACTATGTGATGGCAATATTATGATGACCAACCCTATGTGGCGACAACCGCTCAAGCCATTCATTGCACAAATTGACTTATGGTTTAGAAACTCCGACCCGATGCACGGCATTTACTTGTCTGCGATACTCGATGGTGAATATGTCTGCGGCGATGAGTCACTGCTCACGCAAGTACGTCAGCAGTTAAAACCTGCTCATCAAAAAGCAGATCCTATGTTTGTTAGGCAGTTTGCACGGGCAGCGCTACAGTTTGGTGATGTTAATCAATGGTGGCAAAAATTTGTGCCTTTACTGAGTGGTAAATCAGCATCATCTGATATTGACCTAAAAAAAGCCGGTATCTTTCCATTGGTTCATGGTATCCGCACCTTAGCATTAGAAAACAATGTGCTCGAAGCACCTAGTACCAAAGCGCGTTTAAAAGCCTTAGTACAAGTTAACGCTATGACTCAAGAGCGCGCCGATACTCTGCTAGAAGCGCTAGAGTTTTTTATGGCGCAGCGCTTATCTGTGGCGCTCTCAACCGACGATAAGCATGCACGGCAAGTAAATCCAACGACTTTGACTGCGCTTGAGCGTGATCTGCTCAAAGAGTGTCTGGCTGTGGCCAAAAGCTTTAAAAACCAATTGCGTCAACACTATCAGTTAGAAATCGTATGAATGTAGCAGTCTTAATACAGAGGCTTCATGAATAAAGAAAGGTCTCAAATACAAATACAACATAGATGAATGAGCGATTAATATGAGCTGGTTACAGCAGTTATCGTACGCTTGGCAAAAGACGCAATTGCAGCGTCCAGAGTTGGCCTCAATGTTTACGACACCTTCGGCTGAGCAGTGGGTGGCTATTGACTGCGAAATGACAGGGCTAAACTCCAAAAAGCATCACCTGTTGTCTGTAGCAGCGATACATATCAATGGCAATACCATCGACACGGGTAATGGCATGTATTTAGTTTGCAGACCTCCTGTGATGCCAGACCGCGACACCATTGTCATTCATGGCCTGCGTACCGCTGACGTTGAGCATGGGATGAGTTACGATGATATGTTGGCACTACTGCTACCATTCATAGGTAATCGACCAATTGTTGGATTCTGCACAAAGCTAGACATGGCTTTTTTAAATCCTTTGGTCAAACGCTATATGGGAACATCTCTACCAAACGAAGTCATAGATTTGCGGCACTTGTACAGTCGACGTATCAGTGGACATACACAAGGTTTATCTAGCCAAGCTCAACATCTGAGTCGTATCCTAGCCCATTACAACATTCCTGAACTGGGCGCGCACGATGCTTATAATGATGCTGTCATGACGGCGATGGCTTTTTTACATGTGCGTTAGCAGTAAAGCATGCTCGCAGTTCAATCGATAGTTAGAGTTAGTTATCTAAATAAGGACGTCGTTATTGCTAAAATTGTGCGGCTGACCTCGTGTGCGAAAACAGCAACTCATGTTACCATAGACTGTTTTTGCCACCTGATGAAAGATGCTCATGCGATACCCTTCTAAACACCGTCATTACTCTACTGCTGCCACCAAAATTACTACGCTTCGTCGTCATTTGCGACCGCTAAATAACCTTAGTAAACGTCTACCTAGATTAGCGTTATTGGCAACGGTGATGGTCGCACCAATACATGCACAAGCCGTGTTACCCGCAGCGATTCAAAAAGCCTTGGCGCGTGCCAACTTAACAGAAGCGGATATCAGCATCGTTATTACACCTGTGGGTGATAAGGCTGCCAGCCGTCTGCCTACTCCTATTCAAGTCATTGATAATGATGAGTCTGACAGACAATCTGTATCTAATACAATATCTGATCATCAGACTACCAATACATCTACAGATACAAGTGTCAGCGATCCGAGCCATCAGAGCGCACTAGTCACCATAGAGCAGCGTACCATTGAGAAGCACGAGCGAGAAATACATACTTATACCGACGACCCTTATACTTATCAGAGTGTAGAGAGCATTCCAACGGTTATCCCTGACGAGCCTCAGCATACGCTTACTCAGAACGGCAAAGTCCAAGACACCGCTAGCAAAAAAAAGGCTTCTATAAATATTTCATTTTCGCCTGTGCTAGATCACCAGTCCGAAATCCCTCGTACGCCTGCTAGCACCATGAAAATCGTGCCCAGCTTCATTGCCTTAGACACTTTAGGAGCCGACTTTGTGTGGCATACGCGGGTATATCATACAGGTATTGTCATCGGTGACCATCTACATGGCGACTTGATTATTCAAGGTAGTGGCGATCCAAAAATGACCCATGAGCGGTTAAAGCAGTTGCTGTACAAAGTACAAGCATCAGGTATTCATCACATCGATGGTGACATCATTCTCGACAGCGCAGTTTTTAACAGTATCACTAAAGATCCTGCCGCCTTTGATAACTCACCACTACGCCCTTATAACGCCAGTCCTGATGGGTTTTTGGTTAACTTTAGTACCATTGGTATCAAAACTTATCCTCAAGATAATGGCCAAGCAAGTGTGACTTATAAGCCGCAGTTAGCAGACTACCAACTGCCTGCTACAATAAATACTCGTGCAGCCAGCTGTGGGCAAGCAAGCTATAGTCTAGCGCCGCAGTGGCAGGATACGCAGCTCGTATTAAATACCAGTCTGCCAGAGAGCTGCGGGGAACATGTCTTTTACGTGGCACATCCTAATGCCAAAGAGTTTGCCGCACATGTCGTCGCTGCCAAATGGCAAGCCTTAGGTAATACCTTGAGTGGGCAGATAATCTCGCAAGAAACCCCTTACGATATGACCAAAACGACAAAACGAGCGCACGGGCTTACGGCTATCGCGATGTCCCCTCTACCTATGGTCAGCTACCCGTCGTTAAATTTGACAAAGCAGATTCATGACATTAACCACTTTTCAAACAATGTTATGGCTGAGCAAGTGGCGCTATCTATAGGCGCTTATGACAAAGAAAGGCTGGATCAAATAATATCGTCTAGCACAACTGCGACTAGTCCAAGCAGTCATAAAGCCAGTGCTAGTAATGAGATGGATAATAAAATAGTGGCTGTTCAATCTAGTAGCAAAAAGGCTGATAGCTTATATCAGTTTGGTAAGCCTGCTACAACAGATTACCCTGCAGCCTTACAAACCATCAATCAATGGTGGCAAACCAACCTCAGTACACCGCCTCCTTATTTGACCAATGGTTCAGGACTTTGCCGTGAGTGTACTATCACTGCCGCCAATCTAAGCGAGCTACTAACTTATGCTTATAGTCGACCAAATTTTGAGGCCTATGTCGACTCATTGGGTGTCGCTGGAGTTAGCGGCACTATTGCCGCCCATAGCGATCGCTTACCAGAATCGGCCGCTACTGGACGTGCATGGATAAAAACTGGCACGCTCAATAATGTCACGTCAATGGCAGGTTATGTCAAAGGATTGTCAGGACAGGATTATGTTGTCGTCGGTATCATTAATACCGATCAAGCATTAAATCCTTATGCAGCACGGCCTGTGTTAGATGCCATGCTCGACTGGACGGCAAAGCGCTAATTTTTTAATTAATACTTTAAATCGATGTTTAACAGACCCTAATATTCTATTTTTCACCTTTATCAAGGTTAGCTTATGTCACTCCAGACAACCAGTCTTAACAAACCTCAGACGCCTCTACAAGCTCAGCCTAAACTGGCCCGATATGTCGGTTTTTTTGCGATTGGGTACACGCTCGCCAGTGCCATATTTATGATAATACAAACCAAACTAGCGCTTAACCCACAGTTGGTCATGGTGGTTTCTATTATCATAGGTGCCTACATCGCTGTCAGCAAATTTATCAAACATCAAAAGCGAGCACTAGCGCGAGATGAAATTAATAAATTGATGTGGGGTGGGGTTATTATTGTCTGGATATTAACTGTCATTTATTTTTCAGCCATTTGGCTTTGGCTATTTGACGCGATAAGCCGCGAAGTCCTGTTTGAGATGGCGATGCAGCGCCCACTGCCGTTGCTCTCATCACTGATGCTAATGCTGGTGCTCACTTTGGTCAGCGCGCGTATAAGCCTATGGGCTGTCAATCGATTATTAGACCCTATACGCAGACTAACGTAAGTACAAATCATCATCTACAAGGTGCTACAAAGTTTCCCTCTACTCATGCGTAAAATCCGTTAGGCTAACGTTAAGGCATGTCTTTATCTTCAAAATGATATAAGAAGCTTACAAGTCACAACTGTGTGAGCTCTTACCCAAGTAAGTATGCTGTTAGCGACGCACTATTTTATTTTGATAATAGGAGCCAACCTCATGGATATGTTTTTTTTCGATAATATAGACAAACTTAGCCGCATCATTTCGACGACAATTATTGTTTATATTTTGATTGTACTGGTAACCAAAGCTTCTGGTAAACGCTCCACCTCTCAGCTCAACAATTTCGACTGGGTCGTTACCGTCATGATCGGCTCGTTGGGTGCCAGCACGATTTTACTTAAGGAAATTCCTCTTATCGAAGGATTCTCATCTATTTTGGTATTGTATCTTTTGCAGTTTTTGGTGACAAAATACGCATCTATCTCACCGCAATTTAGTGATTTTATTTTGTCAGAGCCACGTATTGTTTTTTATCAAGGGCAGTTTTTGCCAGATGTTATGCGTGATGAGCGCTTGACTCGTCAGGAAATTGAGTGTGCCATGCGTACGGAAGGGATTAATAGTTTCGATGATGTCGAAGCTATTGTCTTTGAGTCTGATGCGAAGCTTACTGTCATTCAAAAGCCAAGCCAAGCAGATAAGAGCGACGATGGTCAAAGTACAAGTAGCAAGGTATCAGAGACAATTAACCCGCTGATGTAAATTATAGACAGTAAAAAAATTATTTAGGACACACCCTAATAAGCTTGAATTTAATTATCGAGATGGTAAGCACTATGAAAGTAAGAATTTTGACCGTTGGTAATAAAATGCCCAAATGGGTGCAGACGGGTTTTGACGAATATTACAAACGTATTCAACCAATGCTAAGCACAGAGATTGTCGAAATTGCGGCTGCAAAGCGAGCAAAGAACCCTTCAGACGCCAACTTAGCACAGTACCGTGAGCAAGAAGGTCAAGCAATACTAGCCGCTCACAACGTATCAAGCCGCGAGCAATTATGGGTGTTAGATGTCAAAGGCAAGATGATTTCAACAGAAGGACTAGCAGGTAAGCTCGCTGATGGTATGCAGCAAGGTGATGATATCGCCTTGGTTATCGGTGGTGCAGATGGCGTATCGCCAGAAGTACTGGCAAAGGCTGACGCAAAGTTATCTCTATCAGCACTAACATTGCCACATCCACTAGTTCGCGTCGTACTCATGGAACAATTATACCGTGCGATGAGTATCAATAATAACCACCCTTATCACCGTGGTAACTAAATAAAAGACTAAGCTGTTTTTTAGTTTAAGACATCAATCACAGAATAGATTGAAAAACTGGCGTGCGCCCTAATAAATACAGCATGAAATATCCAAAACGTGCGACACCCAACGCCTCTAAGCCCTCTTATCAACGTGATGACAATCAAAATGTGCAGACGCCTATCATAGCGGCGGCTGCATGGGAAAACACGTCTGATGTGGCAGCAAATACCTCTAAGTTACCAGCGCTCTTTATCTCTCATGGCGCACCTACGCTTGCGATTGAGCAATCTGCTACAACCAGCGCACTGGCGCGTATCGGCCAAAACTTACCCAAACCACGTGCCATAGTCATTATGTCAGCGCATTGGCAGTCAGCAAAGCTAGAGATTAGCAGCAACCCACAGCCAAAAACGTGGCATGACTTTTCAGGGTTTTCGTCTGAGCTTTATGATATTCAGTATCCTGCTGTAGGCCAGCCAGCGCTGGCTGAGACCCTTGCTCAGCAGCTCACAGCACATGGTATTATTTGCAGTGTCAATCCAGTACGTGCCTGTGACCATGGCGTTTGGGCACCGCTCAGACATTTATATCCAGAAGCAGATGTGCCTATCGTGCAAGTGTCTTTGCCGCAGCATTATGACAGCATTGCTTGCTATCAGTTGGGCTCGCAGTTAGCGCACCTGCGTGATGAGCAAATCCTTGTCATCGGTTCAGGTAATATCACGCATAACCTGCAAGCATTACGCTGGGAAGCTGACAGCATCGATCAAGCAGCCAAAACCTTTAAGCAGTGGTTGCTGCAACAGCTCAAGATAGATATTCCAGCGGCGCTTGATTGGCAGCAATACCCAGACTACAAGAACATTCATCCGAGTGATGAGCATTTGCTACCGCTGTTTTTTGCATTAGGTACTGGTCAACGTGTCTCTGTCGTTCATCAAAGTATGGCCCACCATAGCTTAGGTATGGACATCTACCGCTTTGATTGAGTGCGACCAATATAGCTTCATCCTACTTTTCAAAAGCGTGTTTGGTAAATAAGCCAGCGCGCTCCATCTCGCCCGCCACGCTAAATAACGCCGCTTCATCATTCATACGCCCGATTAATTGCATACCAATTGGTAGACCTTTTTTACTCATACCGACAGGTACTGACATCGCGGGTAATCCTGTAACATTACCCAATAGTGTAAAGCCCATTTTACCTAGTACGGGGGCACTGAGCTTTTCGATCATGCCTGAGCTAAAGGCATATCTACCCATATTCAAGCCTTTGTTAAGCACCTCAGCGCTACGCATCATCATCTCATCCATACGGCTAGGCGGTAGCACACCATGCTTCACCGCAGGCGTAGGTACCGTCGGGCATAAGATCATATCGTAGTCTTCTAGTAATAGACCCGTCTGATACTGGCTATGATGCCAGCCATGTTTGGCATGTGCTAGATCCACGGCTGACAATGAGCGTCCGAGCAATGCCATGTTGTAAGTTTGCGGCTCTAGGTTTTTGATATGGTCAGCACCAAAATCGCGCTCGAGATTATCAATCGTAAAGGCTGTATGCGCACAGACCACAACGATAAAGTCATGCCAGAACTGATCGATATTAATATTTGGCTCGGCCGGTACCACCTCATGACCCATAGACTCTAGTTGCTTAGCCGTTTGCTCAAGTACCGCCAGTACTTCTTTATCCACCGGCGTATTGGCTATCAAAGGCTGCTGATGCAAAGCGATTTTTAGCTGTCGCGGTGCACGCATTGCTGCTTGTAGAAACGTGCCATCTGGCGGAGCTATAACGTAAGGGGCACCAATCTCCGCACCGCTAGTAGCATCTAGCATCGCCGCACTATCGCGTACCGAACGCGTAATAACATGGTCAGCCACGGCCCCCTCCCAGCCTTCACCAAGATTAGGGCCCATTGGGTTACGCCCGCGGCTTGGCTTTAACCCAAACGTACCGCACCAAGCAGACGGAAAACGTATTGATCCACCACCGTCACCGCCGCCTGCCATCGGTACAATACCGCTCGCAACTACCGCAGCGCTACCACCTGATGAGCCACCCGAGCTATAGCCTTTTTTAAAAGGATTGTGAGTAGCGCCATGCGCTTTTGGTTCAGTGGTGATAATCAGACCGAACTCAGGGGTGTTTGTTTTACCAAAGGTGTTGACGCCAGTCGCCTTCATCCGTTTAACGATTTCGCTGTCTTTTTCTGAGATGATATTAACGCTGCGACTGCCCATCGTAATGGGCTCGTCGGCGAAGCTAAATGATAAATCTTTTAGCAAATACGGTACGCCAGTAAACACACCTGAAGGCAAGCCTGCCTGCGCAGCATTGTAGGCGCGCTCATCGAATCGATGCACGATAGCATTTAGCTTAGGGTTGATCTGATTTGCTTGATGGACAGCAGCATCAAGCAATTCCTTTGCACTGACATCACCTGAATTGACTAATGCCGCTAAGGCTAACCCGTCATACTGAGTATATTCTTTAAACATAACTGACCTTCCTTAGAGAATAACTTTATTAAGATTGTCTAAAGCTCATTTTTTAAAATTACAGACTATCTTTTCATACACTCCTGTCAGTTTAGTATAAAAAACCATGCCTGATATTTGATAAACGGACTCATTAGTCATCTGGTCGATTTCGCTAGTTAATAAGCTAGTATACGAATCTACTCTTCGCGCCCTAGAGCATATTGAACAATAAGAGTTTACTTCTAAACCCACAATTTATAAAAGCCTTATTAGATTTCTTCCACAAAAAAAACGAGCCACTTTCATGACTCGCTTTTTCAATATTGACTTCATATTTAGCATGCTTACATTAGCAGCTCACGCTTACCACTTTTGCCCATTGAGCTGACCAATCCAGCTTCTTCCATAGAATCGACAATACGCGCAGCACGGTTATAGCCAATACTAAACTTACGCTGAATACTGGAGGCCGAAACCTTACGTGTTTCCATAATAAAGGCGACAGCATCATTATATAGATCATCATCTTCACCAGAGGCATTGCCTGAGCTACCACCACCTGGGCTAGACAATTCAAAGTTACCTGCCATGTTATCGATATAATCAGGGGCACCGCGCTCACGCCAAGCGTCACAGACACGGTTGACCTCTTCGTCACTGACATAGGCACCATGCACACGATCGGGCTCAATCTGCCCCGGTCCCAAAAACAACATATCACCATTGCCTAGCATATCTTCTGCGCCGCCACTATCCAAAATCGTGCGTGAATCGACTTTTGAGTTGACTCGTAGTGCCGCACGCACAGGGATATTGGCTTTAATGAGACCCGTAATGACATCTACCGACGGACGCTGAGTCGCGAGCATTAAATGAATACCTGCCGCCCGCGATTTTTGTGCCAAGCGTGTGATAAGCTCTTCGGCTTGTTTACCAACCTGCATAATCATATCGGCAAACTCATCGGCGACGATGACAATCATTGGTAACGTTTTAAGCTTAGGTGCTTGGCTAATACTCACGCTGTCATTTGGGCGCCACAAAGGATCAAGCATTGGATTACCAGACTCTTCAGCTGCGATAACCTTTTTATTAAACTCATTCAGCTTGCGTACCTTGAGTAAACTCATTAATTGATAGCGGCGCTCCATCTCGGCCACACACCATGACAAGCTACTCGCCGCTTCCGTCATATCAGTGACCACCGGCGTCAATAGATGCGGAATGTCATTATAGTTAGCAAGCTCTAGTTGCTTTGGATCAATCAAAATAAGACGCAGGTCATTTGGTGTGTATTTAAGTAGCATCGATAATAGCATTGAGTTGACCAATACTGATTTACCAGAGCCTGTCGTACCAGCGACGAGCATATGCGGCGCACGAGCGAGGTCGGTAATGATTGGGTTACCACCGATGTCTTTACCCATCGCCATGCTAATCTGCGCTTTCGGATCTTTAAATGTTTCAGTATTGAGCAGTTCAATCAAACGTACCATTTCACGTTTCTTATTCGGTACTTCAATACCAATATATGGTTTGCCTGGAATCACTTCGACCACACGCAAAGAGGCCATTGATAATGAGCGCGCCAAATCGCGCGAAATACCAGTTACTTTACTAGCTTTCACCCCAGCAGCTAACTCTACTTCAAAACGAGTGACAACAGGTCCTGGAATAGCATTAACCACAGAGGCTTTTACGTTAAATTCTTGTAGCTTAATTTCTAATAACTCAGACAGCTTCTCAAGCTCAACCACGGTATAGCTAGGCTTGCGGTCAGGATCGGGCTTATCTAATATAGAAACTTCTGGAATAGGCGTTAGACTGCTGCGATAGGCTGCCGTTTGCATCGAGCGTGACTTTTGACTGAAAGCGGCATCATCACTAATATGCGGCATGATTGGTACGTTGGTATCGTCGTTGTCGCTCTCTGGCATCATATCAGTGATATGGTTACTACTATCACCCTCTGGTACAGCGAAGCTAACAGACGGTTGCGCAGGCGTTCTAGGCTCAGGCACGTTTGAAGTTGGACTAGTCACTTCTACTGTTAATGCTGCTTTTGGATTAGCAGGAGGCGTATTGGTTGGTGTCATATCTGAAATATCTGACACTGTAGAATCCTTTTCCTCTACTACTGAAGCAACTGTAGGCTCAGAAATTATTGCTGCCTTTGCAGTATCTGGCAATTCTACAGGCGTGTCAGACGATTGATTGGCTGGCTCCTCTGCAGAACTCATCTTCTCTTCTGCGATAGGTTCTGGAGTCTTCACTTTTACTATTGGCTCAGCTGCTATCGCTTCCTGAATGAGATTAGAATCTTTTGGCGTTTCTACAATAGACTCTGTAGGCTCTGATATTTCAGCATGCTCTGCCAACCATGCTTCTGCTAACTTATCTACTTTCACCGTCTCATTTGTCGTAGGTATTTTAGACTCAGTAGGTTGAATGACTGGCTGACTGGCTAAGTCCTGGTGCACTGGCTCATCGACTGATGACTGAGCTAGTGGTTCTTTATCGTGCACAACTGGTTGAGCAGCCGCTCTCATCGTGGTAGTTACTGCAGTTACAGGCACTGCTTTATCTAACGCTGCCGTGGTACTAGTACTCGTTTGGGAGTAGTTAGGGGCGGGCATAGCAGAACTGTCCACACTATTGGCACTGTAAGCCATTTGTTCACTTGCGAGCAAGTCATCGACAGTATTGGCATCATTCCACGCAAAGCTTGGCTCAACTTTGCGCGCGACAGGTGCGGTCGAGTTTGAAGCTAATGGCTGGACTGTATTATCAGTAGAGTTATTAAGCGAACCTTTATCGGTATTGTCCTGCTCACCTTTTAAGCTATTAGATGTCGCCACTGCTTTTGCTGCGATGACAGAAGCCTTTACGCTGTCGGCCAGTCCTGATGTTGATAGAAAGTCCGACAACACATTACTGAAACGCCCACCACTGCTAACGTCTTGAGTACCGCTAGTGTTTTCAGCAGACTGCAACTCAAGTGGTAGCTGCTCATGCTCTTCTTTTTGAGCTACAGGCTCATCTGCAACTTGGGTATCATCTTGTGAGGTATTACTTGGTTGAGTAGTTTCAATGGTATCCTGATTTTCTACACCTGAGCCAAACCACGATAGTGCACGAACCTTTTGATATATCGTTATCCAGTGAATATTAAAGGCATACGTAGCGGTAATCACAACAAATACTGCTAAGAAAATCACACTCCCCCACTGCGATAGTAGCTGTGCCAACCGCGCCTGCAACTCTAGCCCGATGATACCACCAGAGACACCTTCGAGTCCGATTGCGTCAGGGTTCGTAACTTGTTGAACCAGAGAGACCAATTGTGCAAACAATGCGCTAGCACTCAATAACAAAAATACATAAGCGACCAATCGCATAAGCCAAAACGTTGGCTTATTTTCCCACCAAATCAAGATAGATTCATAAACCACAAATGCCAAAAACCACCAAGCACCAAATCCAAAAAAACTATAAAGCAAATCGGATAACCAAGCACCTGCCTCACCGCCCATATTATTAATCGTGGTCATATCACTACTAATATGCGACCAACTAGGATCGTTACCCGTATAAGTTATCAAAATGACAAACAGATAAACGGCTAGTATTAACCCAAGGAGGGTAAACATTCCCTTTTTTAAATATTCAATAAGCGGTGCTGATATCACGTAAGATCTGCCTTGTTATTAATACTAAATAGTCGCCAATGCATGACTAAGCCTAATCATGCTGACATAGAGTGTTGACATAAATTTATCGAGCAAAGTATTTTTTTGATAGGTACCGACTGTAGAACCCTGCAACAACCGTTATCGCTTGGCCCCTACGACACTTTGCATAACTTCTTATAATAACAAATACATAGGTGCAGTGGCGACAGTCTTATCAAGAAAGCGTATAAGAAAGTAAATCAGCAGACACTTTGCGTAAGGAAACAGTTGGTTAGCGAAACACTAATAGCAAAACATGGCTAACTTTGTGGCCTAAATTCTATAAAACACCCACCGTTTTTGCAGTTATATTCCCAAGTTATTTATTCTTTGATTCTAATGATAACTATGTTTGTTTTAGCAAACTTGCACTTTGTGCTCTGTGCCCTTATGTTATTATCACACAACAATTAGAAGAAGCATATTCGTAGTCATTTTTGATATTCCTCTTTTATTATATTTATAACTTACACTCTTAATTCGTATATTTAGCAAGGAACAACTCATGGCAACTGACACTACTGCTCCACGTCACGAAAAGCTCATTATTTTAGGCTCAGGTCCTGCTGGCTACTCTGCAGCAGTTTATGCAGCACGCGCTAACCTTAAGCCAGTTATGGTTACTGGTATGGAAGTCGGTGGACAATTAACCACCACCACCGAAGTCGACAACTGGCCGGGCGATGCGCATGACTTGACGGGTCCTGCGTTGATGGAGCGTATGAAAGCACATGCTGAGCGTTTCGGTACTGAATTGGTCTATGATCATATCAATGAAGTAAACTTAAACGAGCGCCCTTTTCAACTGACAGGCAATAACGGTAGCTATACTTGTGACGCGCTCATTATCTCAACTGGTGCGTCTGCACAGTACTTAGGCCTAGAGTCAGAGACTAAGTTTAAAGGTCTTGGCGTATCAGCCTGTGCTACATGTGATGGTTTCTTTTACAAAGATCAAAAAGTTGCGGTAATTGGTGGTGGCAACACAGCCGTCGAAGAAGCTTTGTATCTCTCTAATATCGCTTCTGAAGTGACGCTGGTACATCGCCGTGACAGCTTGCGTTCTGAAAAAATCCTTCAAGACAAGCTATTTGAAAAAGCTAAAAATGGTAATGTCAAAATCGAATGGAACCATCAAGTAAAAGAAGTGGTCGGTGATGACATGGGTGTCAATGGCGTCGTCATCGAATCAATGGTTGATGGCAGCACCAAACAACTAGATACAATGGGTATGTTTGTCGCCATTGGTCACAAGCCAAATACTGACTTATTCAAAGACCAGCTAGATATGAAAGATGGCTATCTGACCGTCAATAGTGGCTTGAATGGTAATGCCACCCAAACCAGTATCGAGGGGGTATTTGCTGCAGGTGACGTAGCCGATCACGTTTACCGTCAAGCCATCACTTCTGCTGGTACTGGCTGTATGGCTGCTCTTGATGCTGAAAAATACTTGGATGCATTGGGCGAGACCGTCGCCCGCGATCACACTTACGATTCAACACTAACTGAAGATAAAGAAGCCTAAATGGGTAACTTGACTCAACAGAACGGTAAACTCATCACGCCTGAGACCTTAAAAAGTCTTGGGCGTTATGACTTTCCTGATCCAGTTTCTATCGACCCTGATGGTATTGGTATCGTCGCTATGGGCGGTGATCTGGCTCCTGAAACGCTGATATCAGCCTATGCACAAGGTCTGTTTCCTTGGTTTAATGAAGATGAGCCGATTGCTTGGTGGTGTCCTGAACCGCGTTGTGTGATCATTCCCTATGCCTATCAACCAAGCAAGTCTCTACGCAAGCAAGCAAATCGTGAACGTTGGCAAGTGACGCTTAATCAAGCCTTTGATGATGTCATACATGCCTGTAGCTTACCGCGTAGCGACGGCCTCAATGACAATCAGCCCGAAGGCGAGCATACTTGGATTCATGCTGAGATGATCGATGCCTATACCAAACTGCATGCGCAAGGCTATGCTCATAGCATTGAAGTTTGGGATGAAGCGGGTCAACTTATCGGTGGATTGTACGGGTTGAAGATAAATGGCATCTACTTTGGTGAATCCATGTTCCACCGTGCCTCTAATGCTTCAAAGCTAGCATTTTGGGGCTTGATGCGCCTGTGTGAACAAAGTGATGTTGCACTCGTTGACTGCCAGCTACCAAACGACCATTTGATGAGCTTAGGTGCGACGACCTTACCACGTACTGATTTTTTAACTCAGTTAGACAACCTGATAGGTAGTCATTCTGTGCCATGGCAAAAGCACTCTCATAAATCATTGGCCGTATCGCGCTTGAATAGCGAAGCGCCTTGGCAGTTAGAAATATGATTATTCTAGTGGTAAAAATACGAGGTTATTATGGCACTTGATACATCGTTTCTATTGATTGGAGAGCTAGCAGCAAAAGCCAATACAACCAAAGACACCATTCGCCATTATGAGCAACTAGGCCTACTAAAATCTCGCAAGCGTCAGGCAGGCTCACGCCTATATACTGAGTTTCATCCAGAATGTATCGAACGCATAGAGCTGATCAAAAGTGCGCAAGCCATTGGCTTCACATTAATCGAAATCAAAAATAGTTTAAATGATTATTATGATGGCCACTTAGATATCGATTCGCAGCTTGCACTAACACAGCGAAAATTAGAACAAGTCAAAAAACAGCAAGCCAATATCAGCATCATGATAGAGTTACTGAGCGAACGTTTAGACATTTTAGGGCAAATGAAAGCAGATAGTGACTATCAACTTGATGTGGAAGTCTGTAAAAAGAAGATACCTTTACAATAGAGTTTGAGGCTTATTTGGTTTTGTATCTATATTTTGGCTGTTATAGCTATTTCTATTGTGACCGCTTACTTTTTATCAAGTCTTACTCTCTCTATTAAATATAAGTATGCTGCATGATTAATGCATCGACTGCTGGTTTATGTGGCACTTTATAATAGCCTTTGCGTCTATGAATGATGCTAAATGCCTGTTGATCGTATAACGCTATTGCCGCAGTATTGTCTGCACGTACTTCTAACAGGAGACTCTCTACCTGATTAAGCGGTAGTATCTTATGTAATTTATTCAATATTTTTGACGCAATGCCTTGGCGTTGGTGTGCTGGATCAGTCCCAATACGCAGCACCTCTGCTTGCTCAAACGTCATTTGATATAAGCAATAACCAACTATCTTACGATGAGAGTTACCCTTTTCTTTTGCTTTATCGTAAGCAATCAACATACTAATACTGTCTTGCTCAAGCAATTCAGCCAACGTTTTCTGATTCCAAGCATCATCTGGTTGCACTATCACTTCGATACTGGCAACAGCTTGAACCACCGTTTCGATCTCTGCTGCATTTGTTGATAACGCTTCTATCGTAAACATGACGTTCCTTTTACACTTATTATTAGACTGGCTTTACTATTGTATTGCGCTTATATTAAAACTTGCCGTACATCTGATCATGTGATTATACAATCAAATAAATGGATAACCATTCCTCC
>NZ_JBQSVM010000027.1:0-43117 GCF_052376235.1 Psychrobacter sp. AOP7-A1-24
ACCTCGTCCTCTTAAGTAATTCTTTTCACTGATTTGTGAAATTCGTCTGCGAATAGTATTCTTACTGGGTTTATCAATACCTAGCTCATAACATCTTTTAAGTACTTCACGAATAGTTGATTCTTCGGTAGGGCGTTGTATCGTTAAGAAATGTTCGTTAATAACATCTTGAATCAACTTTTCAACATGCGGTTTCAGTTGATTGTCCCCTTTTCTTCTGCCACTTTTTCTATCGATGAGAGAAGCTATCGAGTTGGCTGACAAATATGCGTCTCGCCACCTACGTAAAGTTCTAGCAGATACATCCACCTCACTAGCGCGTTCATCAAGCGTTATAGAGGTTGAGTTTAAAAGTGGCTTAATAGCAATGTATCTTTCATGCGCCTTTTTCCAGTCATCATCACTGACTTCGTTGATATCAAACTTAATAGTCACATTATTAGTATCAACAATATTTTGAAAGTCATGGATACTCATAACTTTATTGCGCTGATTAGATAGCTTTTTAAATAAAGCCTGATTCATATCATCCATGAATTCAATTAATTGGTAGTCTTGTTTGTCTTGCCTATTTGTATAAACACCACCTAGAGCAAGTTGAACATAACTACGTTCAGGTTGACGCTCGTAAAAAATTTCACGAGTCATATTGGTTAAGTTCTTCATGTTATTCGGCATGCCAAATCTCCACTTTTTCACTACGTATATCGTTCCAAACGTCAAATCCAATTAGCTTATTCGCCATCAGATACCATATAAACTGACGACCTCTAGGGCGATAAATATCACCTTTGAAGTATCTTTCTAAGATGTATTCGACAGTCGTGTTATCTCTTAGTTCTAGATCTGCCAACACCGCTTTAACTTCTTCAGGAGCTGCATATAAATTCTTGTACTTTCTCAAGAAGTTGATGTTGTGAAAAGCTAGATGATGAATTCTATCTTCATCATAAATTGCAAATCTAAAGCCTTGATCTTTACTATACTTGATAGCTGCCTTCCATTTATCTGACCAATCACGCCAATTCTCTTGCCATTCTAATTTGGGTTTAACCTCAACGATTACTGATTTACCGTGGTCCTCGGAAAGTTGTACAAAATAGTCTGGCGTATAAGAGTGAGTACGACCATTTTTCTTAAAGGGAATAGAGACTGGCTGTGGCACTATGTCTATGACTTCCTTTCTGAAAGTCTGATAGCGTAAAAAATCACGCTCTAAAGTAGATTCATAAGCTATTGACTCACCCATAAAAGCGAAATGGCCCGATATACTTCTGTAGGTGGGTTTAATTTTACGAACTTGTTTCATATAAAAATCCTTTGGTAGTAAGTGTATTATGTTCTTTTTTGACAAGGTTTATCGATAAGAAAAACCTTTTTGACAAGGTTAGTCGTAAAATAGTGACAGAGTTTGATGGTAAAGTTTCTCTGAAGAGAAGATTTTTTGGTGGATAATTGACATGGTATATGGGAAGTGACAGCGCTCACTTTGCTCTGACAATGGAGTGACCTCAACAGTGTCACCATCAATAACACGAATACCTGTGATGTTTAGAACGTTAGCCTCAAAGCACTTAACGGCGTTATCACCGTCATCTCCACTACTATCGCTATTATTAGATCCTGAGCTACTTTCAATGACGCCAGAAGGATTGGGGGGAAGCTCGTCATAACCACCACCGCATCCCACTAAGGAAGCAGCGATAGTTAAACATAAACCTTTAATAAGTAGGTTCATATTTAACCGCCCGGACAGATAGATTCACAAGGTACACCATCTTTATCGCGGTCTAATCTGGTATTACCGCACTTGAGTGCTTGCTTGGCCTGTTCACAACTAACCATCTGACCACAAACACGCGGTAAGCCTTTACCTTGCGATCCACCAGCGCCCTTAGCAAACAGAGGATGATTAACCTCAGCTGCATTATAAAACGGATTATCAGTAGTAGTAACAGTGCCGTTTGACTACATTGCAAAGACAGATATTACTGTTGCTAAAATTAATTTTTTCATAAATAAAACCCTTCCATAAGAATTTCTAGAGAAGGCGAATTATCTTCTACACTAGAAACTCTATATTTGTTCAATAAGAACACATATTATATATGTAAACTTTAGTCTTGAACGTTGAATAAGCATTTTTATGCAGTCTCTCATATTCAAGTTATTGAAAATTAACTAAAATTTAGGTAATGCAAATTGTTTGTTGTCGTATTGAACTAGCATTAAATTCTCATACTCGTCACATGGCTTGATATCTACATCTGATAGCGTTCTTATACTGATGAGGAATCGATGAAAATACCTAATACCATAATTGATCCACTGAATCTTTTCCTTATCGCTTAACGGCCTGATTAACATAGCTAGTGCTATAAATCGCTTCTCAAATTTTTGCCGATCCTTATCTCCAACTATTCTATAAGCTGGCTTAATTGGTATTTGCTTAGATGCCCGTTTACAAACGAGATTAAACTGGCTATGATTGTTTAAATATTGAACAAAAGAAATCATAGCCGTTATATGTCCCTTATTCTTGATCAAGTACCTATCTATTTGAGCTTGTGACGGCTTTTGGCAGCCTTGTAAGCCATAGTGGTGGTATAAACTAATTATGGGTTGAAAGACCGTTCTAACAGAACTTGGCTTACTCTGACGACGCTTCTGTCTTTGATTCAAAAAAAGTAAGTATTCTTGCAGTATGCTTGGTGGATCACCATCAAAGGCGACGAACATTTCTTGGATAGCTGCTTGTGAAATAATAATTTGCTCTGTTGTATCATCGACAAAGATTTGACGAGTTTTTAAAAGCCATCCAAGTACAGGCATATTTTTTTGGACAAAGTGATTATCAAAGGTGTGAGTTATAATCTTATAGGAGGGTATCTTGCCCCATTGTAAGTCGCATTCTTTGAAAAACTCATCAAACCTGTATGCAGGGGCAACGAAGTTTCTTTTGCCCGTCCGACTACGAAGAAATTTACTAAAATCAGTGTAGCTTTGGAATATACTATGACTTAGTTGCTCTTCTAGCTCTCTTGTTGGGTTTTGATTTATCATATATTTTCAACTTCTCAATTCGTAATTGCATTCTTTCCCAAGAATTATTAACTGCCCTTGCTGACTTAGGTTTAGCAGATATCCTGTTTGCTTTAATTTGACGCTTTACAGCTGAAGGAAGCTCATTGTAGATAGGTAAAAAGGCTTTTGGTATGATAGGTCGCTTACCCAACCTAAAGCTATTTTGCGTTAAATTATTTTTCTTACAAGCTAATAGCCAGTCATCAAATTTTATTTTGAGCATCTGGTTGGCGTAGGCGATAAGCATTACTCTTTCCTCGTAGGATAAGTAATCAAACTTTAGCCCCGTTCTAGTTTTGCTTAGCCTAAGACCATCGATACCACATATACCAAGGGTTTCTACTAAATTTTTATAGATTAATTCTTTTTCTAAAGTACTCTTTCTTATGAGGTTGATGAAAAATAATGTCAGCTCAAACCAGTCACCAGAAGTTATTGAATGTCCAAAAACTATTGCTTGATTAGCGCTCAATACTTGTTCAGCCTTCAGTTGAAACTCATAAGCATCTGTACATAAAAGTTGATTTACTGCTTCAGCGCTTAGCTTTTCTCGACAATGAGGACATCTATTGATAAATCGGTGATTCGCTTTGATCAAATGTGGTTGATACGGCAATCCGCAGCTAGAACACGAACTTTGTAGTGAAATTAAGTGCTGTTCACAGTAAACAATCCAACTAAATCGCCACTTTAATCTCAAATACGCACTTTTGTCCTCTTGCATACATTGAGCGCAATATTGATGGCCTACCATCGTTTTAGAATGAAATTTGGGAATAGGTAACACCCAAGTAAGGCTAATATTTGGTCGATACTCTAATCCAATATCTTCATTGAACTGTATCAAGCTTCTATTATCAAAAAATTTAGTATCAGTTTGAGCAAGTACAGCCATATCTTGATGTATTTGCTTATTAATATGATTAAAGCCTTTATCAAAATCATGATGACGCAAATTGTATTTAGACCAGTGATAAAAAAGAATTGTAGAAAGGTCGCAGCCTTGATTTAAAGATACCCGTAGTAACCATGAGCTTATGCTTTCATCATCTAAAAGAGGCGTAGCAACGGGTAATGGTTTTACGCTAACCATTACCTGAGTCCTTCGGTTGAGCGAACATCTTTATTTTTAGTCAGAATGCCTTCGGTAATTTGTTCTGTGCCACTAAGAATGGCATCTTTGGCGCAAACTGACAGAAGCCTATGAATATTGCCTAAATTTCCTTTTGAAACGGCATGAATAAGGGCAGCAGTTTTGGGTTGATGCAATTCTGATGGATTCTTAAGCGGAAAAACACTTTCGAGTCGAAAAAGTAATTCTTGAAATCTTTTATCTAATTTCCAAAGAGGGACTTCTACGATATCGAATCGACTAGCGTGCTGAGGATCAGTGTGTAGTACACGTTTCGCATCCTGCGTTCCAATACCGACAATCGGTATCTGTAATTCATTGCATAATGTCTTCAAAGCATTCATTACCTGACGTTGCTGTCTTGGTGTACCTGTAAGTAATGAATGAAGCTCATCAACCATGATCATTTTGACTTGATACTCGCGGCATAAATGAAGTACTTGATAGAGCAATGAAGATGCTGAATCTTTCGTTCTATAGGGCATATGAAGTGCCTCTAGAATAGACATATAGAGGTCTTTTTCATTAGTGCTTGAAGGAGCATTTGCAAAAATAACAGGCTTGACTAAAATGCCATTCTCTTCGATTGGCATGCCATGTTTTCTAAAAAAACGATGAGCAATACTGGTTTTGCCGTTATTTGAATCACCGACTATTAAAAGGTTAGGCATTCTTAGTCTTTTTGGGAACCTCAAAAGTCCGTTTAGCTCTAAAATTATATTGTCTGCTACCTCATAATTGCCCCAGCGAGCTTCGTTAATAAAATCTAATCGATCGTCATCAGAATATTCTACAAGATGACGGAAATCTTTATATACATGGAGGTAAGACGTTTTGTTATCAGTGATAATTTCATTCATTATTCAATATCTCCAAAATCAAAATCAGTCGTATCTAGAAGTAGACCATTTTGTTCAACGACACTCTTTTCAGGTTTTTTAGAAGCTTGTATTGATGGCTGTAAGTTTGTTTGAATATCATCACTGTTAGTCGGTTCTAGATCGCTGCTAGTATTGGCATTGTTTCTTTTACTCGCCATTATTGTTTTGGCTACGATAGTTTGACTTTTTGCATGTGTCTTTTGACGTTGCGCTTGTCTACGAGCAGACTTCGTTTTTTTAGAAGAATCTTCGATTAAGTCTCGCATCTCGGTTAAAGCTTCATAAATTTGATGTTCATTTATATACTCATTCCCTTTATCAGAAATCTGCTTACGAATCTGTTTATATTCCCACAGACTCATACTTGGTAGCTGCTGGTTAGCAAAGGGGATTGTAAAGTACTGGTGTAAACTTGGATCGTAGAACCAAATTTTACTAATGTCTCTTGGATCACGTCTGAATAAGAAGTGTTTCTTACTTCCATCTTTATTTTTGGCGTTAATAAAAATATTTAAGCAGGGGTCGTAATAGCGTAAGGAGTCTATAGTCACGCCAAAATGCTGGATGGTTCGCTCAAAACTTGGCATGAAGTCTAATAGTAAGGTTTTTGAGTCTTCTGGTAATGATGGTAAGCCTGTACCAATGCTTTCACCATCTCCATGAATACCTAGATACCATTTTTCCGTAGGACTTCGCCCTAAAGTGCTATGGATTCGCTTGTGATAAACCTTGGTTATAAAGGTAAGAAGCCAAACCTCAAATTCATCTAAGGTAAGTGTTGCTTCTTTTTCAGAGTCATAATTGTCTTTTTCCTTAATATTAGAAAATGTTGTACCGTTGATGCCATGAACCTCTTTCATAAACGTACCAATGAGACGTTCAATATGTCCACCAAACTGAGGTCTTGCTACTGGTCTAAATTCAAGGTTAATCCCATGAATTTCGCACGAACGAGCCAAGGTGTTTGATCGAAAGTCAGCACCATTATCAACGTGTATTTTTTGGGGATAGCCATACACTTGCCATTCTGTATGATCAATACCATGCTCAAGTAAAAGGCTTTCTTTTTGTAAGATACTTCTTGCGACACACATTGCAACTGAGGTTGCTGACGGTGGATCTAATGATAAATAATACCCCGTAATCATTCGGCTATAGACATCGATAGCTAGTGTCAAATATGGTCTACCAATGGATCTCCGGTGTTCGTTATCGACTAGCATCAAATCAACAGGTGTATGGTCTATTTGAATCACGCTCAATGGGTAATCTGCGTTAGGAAAAGAATGAGGCGTGGGTTTGAATTTTTTTCTAGCTTGCTCTATTTGGCCACGCTTTTTAAGCTGTTCATACTCTGAAATTTGATCAATGCGTAATTTAATAGCTTTTTTACTTGGTTTATCGATTTTCTCCATAGAGCAAAGTCGAAAAACTTCACGATAAGTCTGCTCTAAACTAGCCCTTTGCTTAGTCAAATAAAATGCTTTTATAGCTCTTTGAATAACATCGTCCTGAGCCTTGGTTAGACGTGAGTCACCTTCCTTCCAACCTCGCTTTTTCTCTACCAGTCCTGCAATAGAACCAACAGCCTGATACTGCTTAATCCAGCGGTATAATGAACGAATTGAAACATTAATCTCCTTTGAGCGTTTCATTATCAATTTTCGATGATTATGGCTATGCTCAGTATTGATAATAGGTTTGATCGCCTCAAACTTCGACTGTGCTTTTTGCCACTCTTCATCGCCAATAGCACTGATATCGACATTGATATGATCATTATTCTGATCTTTAATATTTGACAAACTTTGTATGTTAACAATACTGGTTTTACCCGTTTCAACACTACGAACTACGACCTCTGTACTCTCGTTTAAGTACTCGACTAGCTCATAGTGTTTATTATCAGACTTATTTAGATAGGTTTTTCCTTTACGCAAATCAATACGTCCACGCCTGATTTCAAATCTATCTAAACCCTCATCATCATGGTCAATCATGAAACCATACCCTTTCGTTGTTGGTGTTGACTCATTTATTGTATCTACATCGATACCTAGTTTTTGAAAATCATCTAAATGCCTGTCGAAGATAGATGAATCAGCTTCTATAATTCTACTATTATTCATAATCCACCCATACCTCTGTTAAGTCATTAATTTTAAGGAATAAATTGAATTTTAATCGTTTAGTAGCAAGTAAATGATAAATTACTCGTAATCCGTGATTTCGCAAGAAAGAGCCTATGTAAAAACGGGTTAATAGGTAATCTATGGTAGTTGTACCCATAAGCCTAACCTGCTTTAAAACCGCTTCCTTATCCTCTTCTTCGATTGCAGAGTTTTTGAACTTCATTAAGAGATTGATATTGTCTAAAGCTGTATTCTTGATACGACTCTCATCATAGATATGAAATACATAACCATTGTCTTTACAGTAGCGCTGCATCGTCTTCCACTTATCTGACCAGTCTCTCCAGTTCGCCTGCCATAGATCATGTGGTTTAACCTCAATAATCATATTTGGCTTACCAGAGCCTTCTACGAACTTGATAAAAAAGTCAGGGGTGTACTTATAAGTAATACCATTCTTGACGAAGGGTATAGTAATTGGTTGAGCAACTATATCCTCCACGTCTTCTCGAAAGGCATGAACTGTGATTAAATCGCGTTCTAAAGTTGATTCATAAGGTAATGATCTGCCTTTATATGGAATTCTTCCTGATACGCTCATTCTAGTCGGTTTTATTTTGCGCATTTGTCTCATAATAATTTGTCGCTTATTTAGCATTTATTAAATTTTATGACAGCTATTTGGTATATGTTTGTCATTTAATTGGTAGGTATTGGAATAGAAAAGAGGTGATATTGAAGGGTATTGTGCCAGTAATTTGGGATTATTACACATGTGGCTATGACGGCAATACATCAGGACGATGTCGTTGTCGGCCTGAGCAAATCAAACGCTATCAAGACAAATTATCTGGACCTCTCTTAGATCGTATCGACTTGCATATTACCGTACCTGCATTACCGATTGCTGATTTGCAAAACAGTCAGGTAGGTGAAACGTCAGAACAAGTACGGGCTCGCGTAGTCGTTGCGCATCAGCATCAAATGCAGCGCCAGCAAAAGGTTAATAATGAGCTTAGCCCTAGCGAAATTGATGAATATATCCAGCTAGGCGACAATGAAAAGCAGTTGTTGCAACTTGCTCAGCAGCGTTTGAATTTGTCTGCGCGTGGCTATCACAGAGTATTGCGGGTTGCGCGTACAATCGCAGATTTGGCCAACAGTACCGATATCAACAGCGCCCATATATCTGAGGCGCTGAGCTATCGCAGTAAAGCATAGCCTTTGTTTGAGCAGGTTGCATCATGATGATTCGATAGATTGTTTATAGATCAGACTCTATGTTTCATAATCCAATCAACCAAGTCAGTGAAGTGGTCAAATGCTTCAGTTGGGTTTAATTCGCGAATATCTTGCCCGTAGTTATAACCATAAGACAGACCGAGCGTGTTCATGTTGGCGTTTTGACCAGCCAACATATCGTTTCTAGAATCTCCAATCATAACTGCCTGCTCGGCACTAAAGTTAAGAACTTCACAGACATGTAGCAAGGGCGTAGGATCTGGTTTTTTGAAAGGTAAACTGTCACCGCCCATTACCTCACTAAATAAATCTTGCCAGCAAAATGACTGCAATATCTTCGGTACAAATCGAATAGGTTTATTGGTGACTAAGGCGAGTGTATAGCCAGCTTCGTGCAATTTTTTGAGTCCGTCATCGACATCTGGATAGGCAACCGTTTTGCTCCCACTGAGATTCTTATAAGCTTCAAAAAATATTTGCTCTGCGTGATCGGCTTCCTCGATCGTGAGTTCGCCGTCTGCTACTTCTACTTTACCAACCAAAGCGCGCTCCACGAGTAATCGCGAACCATTTCCTATCCAGTTGCGTATCGTACCAATAGGGTAAGTCTCTTTACCAAGTGTGGTTAGCATCGCGTTGGTTGCATCAGCCAAATCAGGCACGCTATCAATGAGCGTTCCATCAAAATCAAAAATTAAAAGCTGCTTATTCATTGTTCCTCACTATTGGATACTGTTATATTTATTATATTGAGCATACTGTGCCATACCTTAGCACAGTAGCGTTCTGAGGCCAGTCAATTTAATTATCAGTTGTATCTAGTCTCTTGAGCATTAAAAACTACTCAACATCTTTGTAGCGTTCACGATGCTCTTTTTTCATTCTTAGATAATCTTCGTTCTCTCGGCACTCATCCCATTTAACTTTAAAAATTCGTGCTGATTCTGCTTTGACTGGGTCTTCTTTTTGTCGTGGCAACTCTTCGCGACCATGTGCACCGCTTTGACCTTTTTTATCATCAGGTACCGCGCCTTTATATTTTTTGCCGCCTTTATGATTGGCATAACGACGAGCGCGGGTATAGCCCATTTGAATAAACTTGCGCGCCATATCTGCACCAACGAAGTCATCGTCAGCCAAATAATCTAAAAACATCTGATAGATAGCCTCACTGCTTTCACGGGCGATGTCAGGAGTCGCAAACCGCCAATGGGGTAGAATCTCAGACTTATAAGGCTCTACCAGTAATACGCCTTGCTCACCGCGACCGACACGGTACAACTCAGGCTGAGCGCGCAAATCTAAATGCTTATAATCCAAGTCGTAATCAAACTCTCTCATATCTATGACCTATTATTTTTATCTACTCATATATGGTTATTGAGTATACTGAGCCAAGCTGTTTAGAAAACAGGATAGAAATGTTATACAACCGTGACAGTAAGTGTTTGGCATCAAAAGCGATAAGTGAAAATGGTTATGATAAAGTTAGCTTTGAGACGTATGAAAGCTATTAGTGTGATGAATACAATGCCACGAGAAATGTTATGTTCAGAAATAAGATAAGTGTCACGAAGCCGAACCGTTTTTTATTACCTAGCAATATATCGGCAGTATGGCTGTCGCTAACAATAAGCGTACTAGCCAATACGACTGCTCATAGCGCGTGGTTTGAACGTTTAGTCCCACAAGGTGAAGCTTATACGGTACGCGAGATAGATCGTGATTTGGCATTTGTGATAGATGGCTTTATCTACGATGCGCGCACGTCTTGTTTTTTAGCAGTGGGTGATCGAGTGATATTTTTTGAAGGGCGTCATGGTATTGATTACCGCGCGACTATCTATGACTTGGACTCGCGTGAGCGCTGTGATTTACTCTTGCGTGGTCGGCTATAGGAATAAGAGAAGTGCATGGATAGAATGAACGCTAAAGAATACAGTAAAAATTGCTCATAAAAAAAGCCCCGAACATCGCTGTTCAGGGCTTTTAGAATTCTATTAACGAATGGTGGCTCGAGGCAGGATCGAACTGCCGACACACGGATTTTCAATCCGTTGCTCTACCTACTGAGCTATCGAGCCGTCTTCGTTGAGGTCGCTATTAAACTAAATATACGCGCTTCTGTCAAGCTGTTTTTGCATAATATCTGATAAAAGACGATAAATAATCAGATATTGGCAAAATTAACCGTTTTAGCACTCGATTTAGTCCTTTACACGTAATAGTTCGTACTCGCTCATGATGCGATGAATATCAGCGTCCGCAGGGACAAATTCACGTACGCCTTTTTTAACTTCGCAATCATAGACCAGTTTAATAAACTTGGCATCGATAGCACGTTTACGGTTCTCTGGATGCACGGTGAGATATTGCAGACGCTTAGCATTGGTTTGCCCATCATCAAAACAGGCGACCGCAGCGATAGGCTTGTCATTGAACATACCGACATAGAGATACTGTCCACGTTGAAACCCTTGCTTAACGATATCTAGTACTTCTAGACCATCAGGCTGCGCATCATCGCTATCGTATAACGCCTGCAAGCGCTCTGACAGTTCATTGTCGCGAGCAGGTTTTCTGATAAGTGGCGCATCCAAACTATTAATGGCGATCGCTTCTAAAGGCATAGCAGTTCCTATAAACAGATGGTTTTTATCACATAAAATAGCAGTATGACATGACACAGCACGGTGTCATAGCGTGTAGTGCCGCAAGTAAAGGTCTTTAAAGTCAGTGCGAGTTATGATTGATAATACTGAACACACTATTTTAGCAGAATGACGTAATTTTGTGCGTGGTTTACCGCTTGGTCGTGGCAGTAAATGTTAGGGTTTGCTATGATGAGGTTATGTAATATGTAGGGTATATAAACCCTAATATGTTGATATCTTTTGTATATATCATTTTCTAATACATTTTTGCTAGGGGCGGACCCAGACACTAGTAAAATATTTTGGGCATATTTTTGCCTTATTCATTGACCGTTTTTCACTGATAAAAAACTGATAGAGAGTAGCCATGACAGCCAATGCAACGACGACTGCTGCCACACCTGAGCAAAATGAGTCAAAAAACGTAAACCTATATGGTCGCCCTGAACGTATCGCGACCGTTGAGCGTAATACAGCCGAAACGCAAATCACTTGTACCGTCAATTTAGATGGTACGGGTAAAGGCGTGGTCGATACTGGCGTACCATTTTTGGACCATATGATTGATCAAATCAAGCGTCACGGTTTGTTTGACTTAGAGATTAAATGTAATGGCGACACCTTTATTGATGATCACCATAGTGTGGAAGACACTGGTATTACGCTGGGACAAGCATTCAACAAGGCGCTGGGCGACAAAAAAGGTATCCGTCGTTATGGGCATTTTTATGCGCCGCTAGATGAGTCGCTTAGCCGTGCGGTTGTTGATCTATCAGGCCGTCCAGGTCTGCATATGGACATTCCTTTTACACGCTCGCATGTGGGTAATTTCGATGTTGATCTATTTAGTGAGTTTTTCTATGGGTTCGTCAACCACTCATGGATGACGGTGCATTTGGATAACCTCAAAGGCAAAAACAGCCATCACCAAATCGAATCAACCTTTAAAGCCTTTGCTCGTGCGTTACGTATGGCTTGTGAATATGATGAGCGTGCGCTAAACACCTTGCCATCGACCAAAGAGGCGTTTTAATGGCTAAAGTCACTAAAGTAGCACTATTAGATTATGGTATGGGCAACCTGCACTCTGCTAGCAAAGCCCTATCGGTAGTCGGAGCAGAAGTCTCTATCACCAATGATCCAAAAGTCGTCGCGGCGGCAGACAAGATTGTCTTTCCTGGTGTGGGTGCAATGCGTGACTGTATCGTTGGTATGCACGAGGCAGGCATTGATGAGGTCATACGCGACGCTGTATTTAACAAGCCCGTTATGGCCATCTGTGTAGGCATGCAGGCGTTGTTTGATCGGTCAGCTGAAAATGGTGGCACGGACTGTTTGGGTATCTTAAACGGCACGGTAGAAGCGTTTGACCCTACGTGGAAAGACAAGCAAGGCGCGACGATAAAAGTACCGCACATGGGCTGGAACACCATTAGCGGTATGGATTTTGATCATCCGCTCTGGGATGGTATCGAAGACAATGCGCACTTCTATTTTGTACACAGTTATTACTGTGAGCCTGCCGATCCCTCACAAGTGGCGGCGGTATGTGATTACGGTCAACCGTTCTGTGCCAGTGTGATCCAAGACAATCTATTTGCCACCCAGTTCCATCCAGAAAAAAGTCATACTGCGGGCTTGCAACTGCTTAAGAACTTTGTAGAGTGGAATGTGTAAGCAGTTGATAAACGTGAAGTGACTATTTAATGTAGTAGAAGGTAGATTATCAATTGTATAATCTGCCTTTTTTATGCTCGCTTATATTTGGAATATATCGTGGATTTTACCGCCTTTAAAATGAGTATTATCGAAGCGACAGGACTGGCGAAAGATGCCTTACATATCTATGTCGGTGTCGGTGTGTATTTGCTGTGTCTAGTGCTGCTGCGACCTATCATAAAAAGCCAAGGTATTCGATCGTTTATCGCATTGATCGTTGTGACTTGTATTGCGCTGTTGGGTGAGTATTTGGACAGTCGAGAGACGATTGAGTCGCTAGGCTTGACAGGCTTAAGCCGTGACCAGATACTCGCGAGTATCCGTGATTTGATCAACACTTGCATGCTATCTTATGTGTTGTATGGCTTAAACAAATGGACGACCATATTTCGACCAACCAACAAATCGACTTCATTGACCAAACGCCACAAAAAAACGGACTATTAAAGTCCGTTTTTTTGTTTTGCTATTTGAATTTATTATTTTAGCAGCCAATCTTATTTTTTGGCTTCATCATACAACTCACGTACCACTTCACCGATCACTTTAATACCATCAGTCAGCGTCTGCTCGTCAGCCGCAATACTCATACGAATACACTCATGCGCGTGCTGATAATCGCTGACATCGACACCAGGGAAGAAATACTGACTTGGTACGATGAGTGTACCTTTTTCTTTAAGACGTTCGTATAGATCAACCGTGGTAATCGGTAAGTCTTTAAACCATAGCCATAAGAATATCGCGCCTTCAGGCTTATGAATCATCAGTGGGTAATCCCCCAAAGCTTCTTTTAATAGCTTCACAGCTAGGCTCGCCTGCTGTTGATAAAACGGTTTGATATCGTCATCTGACAACTGCTTGATACGGTCGTTTTCTACTAATGGCGTGGCAATCGCGGCACCAAAACGCGTCGGCGCTAGATTGACCACGGCATTCATCGAGCTAACGGCAGCGATGACTTCAGGAGCCGCCACGATAATACCAGTACGCATGCCGGGCAGGCCAATCTTAGATAGGCTAAAGCATAGAATCGTATTGTCGTCCCATGTTAGATTGACATCAGAGTAGATGATGTTAGGGAAGGGCATGCCATAGGCATTATCGATGATAAGCGGTATGTCATAGCGTTTGGCAATCTCGGCCAAATGCGCCATTTCGTCATCGGTCAGTACGTTGCCAGTCGGGTTGGTCGGGCGTGAGCAGCAAATCGCGCCGACACGACCTTCCTGTAGTGCTGGCAAGTTCTCTAATGCGTCAAAATCTACACGATATTTAAAGAAGCCGTCCTCGCCATCATGAGTCACTTCATCGATATGTGGCAGTACGGCTGTGAAATGCTGACCTTCGACATGCACGTCGCTATAGCCGATATACTCAGGGGTCAATGGCAGTAGAATGGATTTGTCGATAGACTCATTCTTCTCATTAGTGAAAGCGCCGCCAAATAGGTTAAACAGGTAGAAAAACGCATTCTGTGAGCCATTGGTCAGGGCGATGTTTTCTGCTGTCAGATTCCAATCATAATGACGGTTAAAGAAGCCAACCAAGGCATCGATGAATGCCGCATCCCCTTGCGGATTAGAGTAGTTCGCCATGCTGATAATGGCGCTACTATTGGGCACGCCTGCGTCATTGTCATTACCAAGCGCCTTATAAGTCTCTAGAAATAGCTCGTTGACGGCATCAATTTTGGCAGGGTTACCACCGCCCAGCATGTTGACTGGCTGATCGCTCTTTAGTGCGTCGCCTAGATCGTCCATCAATTGTGAGATGCCAGTGGGCTGGGTAAATTTTTGACCGAACTTTGAGAATTTCATAAGACTACCGTGCTGTTTTGGAGGAATGTATAAGAAAAAATTTGATTGATAAAAGTTAGGCTAGTATAGCAAATGAGGGCTATAAAATAAGCAAAGTGAGAGGTTGATATGGGTTTATATGTCTATACAGCTTATGAAGTAAAAAATGCCCTTTGTATAAATGGAAGACGTTTTGATTTAAAGGTAGTATAAGCGCGAGAGTCTACCGAGCTAACGCTTCAATCAGAGCTAAATCGCTTATCAAATGAATTATTGATAGTGAAGTAAATAAATAATAAAGCTACAATGAAAATAAGTCCAATAATGGCTTTAGAGTATGATGGAATAAAACTATCGGGAGTTGACAGATATGAGTGATTCAAGCAATCCTAACGACCATATTGAGTCTTTTTTGAACTATTACTTTAACTTGGAGGCTCCTCCGCATTACGCGGTTCTTTTAAAAGGTCCATGGGGTGTAGGTAAAACTTGGTTTCTAAAAAAAGCACTAAATAGTCTTAGTGATTCGAAATCTAACACAAAGAAATATCTATATGTAAGTTTATATGGAATTACTAGTTTCAAAGAAATTGAAGATGAGTTTTTTAGAGAGTTGTACCCTCTTTTATCGTCTAAAGGTGTAGCTATTGCAGGAAAATTAACCAAGAGTGCTCTTGGTTTTGTTAGGATTAAAGCCCCAGAAATAGAGATGTCAGAATATCTGACTAAAACAGAAGGATTGATACTAGTATTTGACGATTTAGAAAGAGCTTCAATAGATTTAGAGAGCTTACTAGGGTATATAAACTATTTTGTTGAACATAAAGATAATAAAGTTATCCTTATAGCTAACGAAAATGAAATATTGACCAAAAAAAATGGAAATGAAGAAAAATATTTTAGGATAAAAGAAAAGTTAATTGGAAAAACGTTTGAGGTTGAACCGCAATTTGAACTTGCTATAGATAACTTCAAGAAAGAAGTGAAACCAGAAAAAATACAAGTATATATTGAAGATAACTTATCCTTAATAAAGGAATACTATGGTTTTTCAAGCTATCAGAATTTGAGGCATCTGAGACAAGCGTTAATGGATTTTGCGAGATTAATAGAGATATTTCCTGATGAAATAACAAAAAATAAAGAGGTAGTTAGTCATATTTTATCTATATTTTTACTATTATCTTTCGAAATAAAGAGTGGTAATATTTTTCCTAAGGATATTTCGAATTTTCAAAAATTACATTATATGAGTCTTATGGAGGAAGGAGGTGATAAGGCTGTTAATGTTTATAAAGAGATTCGGATAAAATATCTAGACTTCAACTATCAGAAATTATTACTTGATTCTTCACTATGGATTGAAATTTTCGACAAGGGGATGATTTCTAAAGATAAAATAATTAATTCTATACATGAGTCTAAGTATTTTAAAAAGGACACACGAGAAAATTGGGTAAAGCTATGGAACTATATTGAACTAAATGATAATGAGTTCGATACACTTTTAAAAAGTGTGTTGTCTGATTTTGATAGAAAAATATATACGAAAATAGGTATCGTCAAGCATATAACTGGTTTATTTCTACTATTTTCTGATATCAACTTGATTAATAAAGGAAGAGATGAAATATTAGCGGATTCTAAAATGTATGTTGACAGTTTAATAGAGAAGGATATTCTATTATATGACGATAATGATGATGGTTTTCTTGATAAAGAATCATGGGCGGGACTTGGTTACCATCAGAGAGATACAGCTGAATTCGAATATTTGTACAAATACATCGAAGCTAAAAAAAGTGAGCAGAAAATATCAAAATATCCAGATTTAGCTAATAATTTGTTGGTTTATATGAAACAGGAGGTGAGAATATTTTATCAGAAAGTCGCTAACCCTAGCGAAGATATAAAGTATAGCAGTATACCTATTTTAAAATATATTGAACCTAAAGATTTCGTTACTACTTTTCTAAATATTCATCCTGAGAACTGGCAGATAATAATACAAGCTATTAAGTCTAGGTATGATACATCGAGTCTATATTTTTTTTCACAAGAATTAAATTGGTTAAAAACAGTGGTTTGCTTATTAGACGCCGAGGTTTCTTTAAGAAAAGGTAAAATTAGTGGGTATCAACTAGATTCATTTATTAGGTATACGTTAATACCTTCAATAACTAAGTTAGAAAAATCAGTACTTAAGAGTGGGAAATGGAAATTTAATAAATCAAAAAATAATAACTTTCGTGCTATGCCTTATAGTGTGATATCTAGAAGTTATTATGTTTAAAGTAAGGTATGAAATATATTTAAATATGTACTATTTATTTTTTATAAATAAGAAATTTTAGTTTTATGTATAATTAGAAAGACATCTTAAACCCAATGAGAACGGTTATTTTGAAGGACTATACCAGTTGCAGGCGTACCCTTTTGAAGGAAACGGAAACTGCTCAAACAATAACACTCAGCTTAGCCGACATGAATGATAATAGAATATGGAAGAACCCCCTAATGGGGTTCTTCTTTGCAAGTTCAAAACTGAGCACAACTTTTTAAAGTTAGGTACAGCCCTAAACCATCGCTCTTACCCGCGCCATAATTCCGCGCCCAATCACCAATCTCACATAAATAATGGCAATGGCAAACAGTAAGGCAACTAACGCAATACCGCCAAGTCCCAAATTTGCCCACGGCACACTAAAGCGCAGATTAAACCACTGAGTAACCGCCAGCCAAGCACCACCAGTAGCGATAATCACCGCAAATGTCGCTGCACTAATCCCAAGCACACCCAGCTCTAAAATGTTGAGCATATACAAGTCACGCTTTTGCATACCCAGTAGTCTAAACGACGCACTCTCTTTCATACGATCTTGTGACGTAGACAGTAGCGAGCTGATGAGCACCATGATGCCAGTCAGCAAGGCAAGCAAGGTAAAAATATACACCAAGCGGCTCATCTGCGCGACTAACCCTTGGACTTGCTCCGCGATGATCGTACCGTCGATACTGGTCACAGCGGGGAACTCGCGTACCAGATTACCTTGCAACTCAGGAATATCATCAGCAGAGACATGCGCCGTCGCAAACTGAATTTGTGGTGCGCTAGTCAGTATCTTAGGCTCAAACAAGAAGTAGAAAAACGGACTCGGACCACGCTCGAAACGCGAGCGAATACTGGTAATCTCTCCAGTCAGCTCAATCCCTTGAATATTAAAGCTGATCTGATCGCCCATACCGACGTTTAGCATCTCGGCTGCCGTATCCAAAATAGATAACGGCTGCACTTGCTCAAGGGCAGAGGCGCTAGGATCTTGATTTTCAATCGGGGTATATAGCGCATCGTCAGTCAGCGATTCAGTAATGAACTCTGTGTCCATGATGGTATCGGCATAACTTAGATTGAACACGCGAGTAGGGTCATCTTCGCCTTCTGGCGCGTCGATATCTTTGGGCTCCACGCCATTAGCCGTACCGATACGTGCGCGAATCACTGGATAATAAGTGACAGGTTCTTTGATAATACTGTCGATCTTATCGTGCTGCTCGGTCTGCACATCCAATAAAAACAGATTTGGCGCGTCCTCAGGATAGGCGTTGATAAACTGCTCATTGATACTGTGATTGATCGACGTGATAAGGGTCAATACCGCAACGGATAATGACAGTGTCACAAAGAATAGCGCTGATTGATTGCCTTTGCGCGCCAGATTATGAATCGCAATGCGCTGCATCCAGCTGATTTTTTTGCCAGTGGCGATGCGCGCTAGCAGCTTGAGCCAACCACGTGCCAATGCCCAAAATACCGCAATAAATACAATCAACCCAACCAGTATCTGTGCCCCTAACGTTAGAGAGTTCACCTCGTAAGCGAGGAAGGCGTAGAGTCCGATGAGTAATAATCCATAGCGTAAGAATGGTATCCGCTGCTGCCAAGACAGGCGTTTTGATGATTGATCAGACGCTTGGTTTAGCAATACCGCAGGCTTTGTACCATCAAGTGCGCGCAGACTACGCTGGGTAATCAGTAGCGTCATGACAAGGGCGATGACGATGGTTTTGAAGATACTAATCGGATTGATAGCCAGTCCCAAATCTGCTGGCAGTATGGCCGTCAGATACGGTTGACCAATCTTGAGCAGTACAAGGCTCAGTGACACGGCAGCGACGCAGGCCAAAGCTGCCATGATTAATAGCAGCCAATAATAGCTACGTTTAATCGAACGATTGGTCTCACCCAGCGCCATGCGTATGGCATCGTTGGATTGCTGCTTGGACACAAACGCAGTAATCACCCCATACATGGCAACCGCAGACAATAAGAGAACAGCAATGACTAGCAATTTTAGGAACATCAATACATTGTCAGAGATACGTGAGACAGATGTCTCCTCTGAGGTAGAGTCAGACAGCTCAATCTCAGGATAATTGACCAGCATTTGAGTCAGCTGTTCACGCTGAGTGGCGATCGTTTCAGGCGTACCTGCCATCTCGATTTGGTAGCTGACTCGACTGCGCTGCCCCATGAGGTTGGTCGATTCTAATGCGTCTTGCTGCATCATGACGCGACCACCGAAGCCAAAGGCTGTCAGCGGGCGATCTGGTTCTCTAATCAACTCATCACTGATGGTGAATTTTCCCTCACCAATAGTGATACTGTCACCGATATCGACGTTTAGGCTTCTCAGTACTTCCGGCGCGACGACCACGCTATCGGTACTCAGCTGCTCGGATAATGGCTTGCCTGACGCCAGCTCGACGTTACCGTATAGAGGATAAGCGTCGCTCACGCCTTTGATACGCGCCAATAGTGTCTGGTCGGCTGCGACTAGCATGGCATTGAACTGATAATCATAGACCGTTTGGCTATCAGGCAACGTCTGGACTTGCGCCAAGACTTCCTCAGGCCAGTCTTGCTTACTCTCTAGTATTAAGTCACCACCGACGAGTGCCAGCTGGTTGTCATTGACATAGGTGTTTACTGACTGTTGGATAGAGTCCAAGGTCAGATAAGTGGCTAGCGATAGCATCAATGTGAGCAAAAACAGCAGCGGGTATACCCAGCGTCGCCACCAACTGCGAGACAAAGCCTGTGCGCCTAACGTACGAGCGCTGAAAGGATTGCTACTTTTGTCTTGCGTCATAGCGTCGGTGCTACCATTGGTATCTATAGAAGGTTTATCCATTAGCAGCTGATCCATCTATGATGCCATCATGCATCGTAATGACGCGGTCTGCCATCTCAGCCAGTGCAGGGTCATGGGTCACGACCACCAATGCCGAGCCAACTTTCTGTCGTAAATCCAACAATAGCTGCATCACTTGGTCGGCGTTTTGCTCATCCAAGTTGCCCGTAGGTTCATCAGCGAATACGATTTTGGGATGCGACACCAATGCGCGGGCGACAGCAGTACGTTGCTGCTCACCGCCAGATAATTGGTTGGGCAAACTGTCTCGTCTGTGACCGAGTCCAACGGCTTCGATTAATTCATCGACTCGTGCAGGGTTTGGCTGCCGTGCGATATCTAGCGGAAAGGCAATGTTTTCAGCTACCGTCAAGGTTGGCAATAGGTGAAATGACTGAAACACAAAGCCCATATCACGCTGACGGATAGCCGCTAGTGCGTCTTCATCAAGGCTACTGAGCATTTGACCTGCCAGCTCGACAGTGCCATTGTCTGGGTAATCTAATGCTGCTAATAGTCCTAATAAAGTCGATTTACCAGAGCCAGACTTACCCATGATGACCACAAACTCGCCTGCATTGATATAAACGTTCACGTCTTTAATAATGGATAGTGTTTGTTCACCGACTTGCACGGTTTTGTTTAAATGCGTGGCGGTCAATAAGGCTTTTTCTGTTGTGCTAGGCGGCGCTGTATCAGCTGAATTTGATGAGGTCATTGCGTGGTCTCAGTTGGCGCGTTAGTAGTGGTTGACGCTGTTGCATCAGAGGTATTGCTGGCTTGCAGCTTTTTAAGCTCAGGCTTTAAAATAGGTAGGATATTGTCATTGACGATAATCGTGTAGCCATCTTTAGTCGGGTGAATGGCATCTGCTTGGTTGAGATCAGGATCACCGCCCACGCCTTCTAAAAAGAAAGGAATAAGAGGGACATCCATATCCTCTGCCACACGAGGGTAGATGTCTGAAAACGCGGAAACATAGTCATTACCTAGATTGTCATAGATCGACATACCGCCCAAGATTACCTCACTGCCATTGTCTTGCAGACGCTTAACCGCAGTACGGATATTCTCCTCAATGGTCGCTACATCTAGGCCACGCATGGCATCATTGGCACCAATCGTCAAGATAGTAATATCAGGTTCGGTCTGCGCCACCCAATCCAGTCGATTGACCAAGCCAGTGCTGGTTTCACCACTCAAGCCTGAGTTGATGACCTTGGCATTGGTATAGCCGAGCTCTTTTAGGCTGGCTTCTAACTGCGCAGGGTAGTTGGCGTTACCATCGACTCCTAGTCCTTCAGTCAGTGAGTCACCAAGCGCCAATATCGTCAAAGGCGAATCGCTCTGCTGTTCAGTTGACGATGCGGCTTCAGTTGCTACTGGCGCAGTGCTAGTTTGGCTGTTGGTCGTTTCAGTATTGGTACTCTGCGTATCATTAGCAGCGGTAGTTTCAGCCTCTTTTTGGCAGCCACTGATCGCTATGACAACTGCAAGTATGGCAATAGCAGGCAAGCGCTGAGCAAAATGAGTAGGAATTTTTATCATGAGTGTTGAGTCCTATATGCAATCAAGCCAGTGTAGCAAAATAAGACAGCGACCAATATTGCCCTAAGGTTAATTTAAGACCGCTTTATTGCGCTTTAGCAATCATAGTCTTGTAGACAACAAAGGCTAATTGCAAAAGCCTGCTTCAACTCAAATAGTTTTACTATCGACCATCACTGGACGACTAACAAGCCAAGCAATCACTACGTTAGCAATCATCAGTATCAGCATGATAAAAAGCGGCATACTCCAGCTATCTGTCATTTCATGCAGCCAGCCTGTACCTAACGGTCCAAAAAACGCAATGACATAACCGACTGCTTGAGCCATACCTGACAGCTCACTTGCTTGATTGGTCGTATAGGTGCGCATAGAGAACAACATCATACATAGAGTAAAAATTGCCGCACAGCCCATGCCCATCATGCCCGACCATAGCCACGCTAAGTCAGTTGAGAGGTAACTGACGCCCAATATACCAACGACATTTAGCACAGCGGCAAACACTGCTAACGCTTGAATAGGACGACCGCGGTTGACCAGCCACGTTAAGCTTAAAATAGAAATAGGCGCCATAAACTGGAACACGGCATTCATTTGTCCTGCACTGACAGCCGATAGCCCTTTACTGACCCAAATTGACGGTAAAAAACTGGCGATGGTGTAAAACAGCAAAGACTGTAATCCCATAAAAATAGCTATCTGCCACGCAAAGGTGGTTCGCCACATGGAGATTTCAGAAGCGCCTAATGCTGCAGGGATAACTGCTTGATGGTTAGATGAGCCCAAACGCACACGCAAGAATAGCCAAATTACGAAGGCAAAAATACTTAAAATCGTCCAACCACCCAGCGCCCACTGCCAACCTACCTGTTCAGATAACGGGAGTACCACACCTGCGACAATACCTGCTGCTATGGTCATCGTGAGACTTAACAGACCAGTAATCAGCGGAATATGTTGCGGGGTACGCTGTTTGATAACAGGCGCTGCCAAAGTATTAGCGAAGCCGATAGCGAGGGTAAGCAACAAGGTACCAATGAGAAACCCACCCCATGTCGGGATAGCAGTACGAATAATCATCCCTAGCGTCAACAGTCCAATCATGGCAATCAGCGTATTCTCTAGCCCGAATCGTTTACCAATTGCTGGAGAAATCAAAGCTCCAATGGCAAAGCTCAGCATAGGAATAGCCCCTAACCAACCTATCTGAAACTCAGAGATATCAAGCGCGTCTTTGACCACTGGGGCAATAGAACCTAGCGCGACAATAGGCGCACGCATATTGATGGCTAGCAGAACCATGGCACACAGCACCAACCAAAAGGTAAAGCGTGACGAGGGTAGACCAGATGTAGAAGATAGATTGGACGAGGTAGACATAGCAGCACAACGATAACAGCGGAAAAGAACACGTTATTCATCAGCGCTAAAAAATAGCCGCTTATAAAATAACACCAGAGAGCATTTACCCAGACGGTAAACCATATCGTAAATCAGACCGAAAAATATGTGTAGCGCGTAAGACATACAATTTGCTGAACTGACTTTGATAAGTTGGTAGGCAGGTTAGTCAAAATGTAGGTGTGGTTACTTCGAATTACTGCTTCAGAGCAGTGATAATAAGAGATTGCGATAATAGGAAGTTTTATCGCACAACAAAAATAGCGCCAAGTCACTTTTAGATGACTTGACGCTATTATAAGAACATATGTTAGGTAAATGCTACCAGCATATGGTAACTAACGGGCTTTTAAACTGATTTACCCAATTGAGCAGCTCTTAAGGCACTCTCTTGTTGCTCAGCAATCAATGAATCGCACTTATTGGGATCATTACCACAGAACGAGCAATTTTCATCGCCCATCAATTTGGCAACACCGCCACAAGATCCTCTAAGCGGCTTTTTCTTGACCATATAACCGACGCCCATAAAAATGAAGAATAGGACAAATACAGTAAAGGTAATGGCAAGCATAGGAAGCAGTTGGCTAAGCATAGAGGAAACCTCGTTTTTAAAAGTAGGGCAGTCATTAGTAGTGCTACTTGAGTTAGCGACAGTTAAACACCTTTAATAACAACTGTATAATAGTATAACAAATTTTAGTGCAGCTCGTTATGCGTTAACGTATTCTCTTGTTTCACATCTATCACTCACCAGTAACTTTAAAGCCTTAGAATATGTTTAGAGCTTTTTGTCAGCACGTAAAGCTTGCATCGCTGGGGTCTGTACCACTTGCCAGTCATCAATGTCGTCGTCAGGTGCTTCGTTAGAGCCGCTTTCCTTTATATCATCAGCTAGTACGACGAACATGGCCGCTAGATTTTGCGTTTTAGCGAGGTCTAACGCTTTTTGGTAAGGCATTGCGGTAAGCGCGGTTGCCCATGCATCCGCCAACGCAACAGAATCTGCGGCGACAGTGACTGAAGGTGCGCCGCCTGCAATAGGATTGCCCGTTGTCGGATCTATAGTATGGCTATAGCGTTTGCCATCAAATATGACAGAGTTTCGATAATTGCCAGAGGTCGCTAAATGCATTTGGCTTGCCGTGTTTCTTGGTTGGCGAATAGCAGATATGGTTTGTCGCTCGCTGACAGTGCTGCCTTCAATAGGGGCGTCAATAGCAATTTGCCATGGCTGCTGCTGATTATTCACACCAGAGGTAGCAATTTCACCGCCAATCTCAACCATATAATTACGAATCTGATAATCATCTCTCAGTACGTCAGCGATGACATCGACACCATAACCTTTGGCAACAGCAGAAAAATCTAAACCAACGCCGTCCTTAGTTTTGTAGATAGTATCGTCTTTTTTTATGATGCTCTCAAAATCTACTAATGCTTCGGCTTGTGCAATCTCAACGGCGGTCGGTGGACTCTGTAGACGCTCAACAGTCATGGTGCTCCCAAAACCCCAGGTATTTACTAATGGCATAACGGTAGGATCAAAAGCGCCGCCAGATTGTTGATAAACAGTTTGTGACACATCTAACACGCGACTAAAGTCAGCATCGATAGTAATAGGTTTGTCTTTGCCCAAACGATTAAAGGTAGATATCGTTGAGTCGTTTTGATAAGTCGACATACTATCGTTAATTTGTTTTAGACGTTCATCTACCGCAGCTTGTATGGCCGCTTCGTCTGCATCATCAGGTAACTGATAGCTAATATGATAGCTCGTCCCCATTGTCTCACCGATCAGATAATTATAGTCTGGGGTTTGCTGGCAAGCACTAAGACCTAAAGTACTGGCAAGACCAACGATGCCTACTAAGGTAAGGTGCGTAATTTTTTTGGAAGTTGAGCTGGATATCGTGTTTTTCATAATATTTTCGGTATGGCGTAGAAATGAGTAGGGTGTAAAACAAGCCACGCTTATTTTACACCCCTTGAACCCCAAAATACCAACGAACGCACTATTCAGCGACAATTCGTTCGGTTGAGCGGCTTATTTCACTTGTGACTCACGTATGAGCTTATAGAGTTTTGATGGAGAGATTCGGTTGACCCGCGTGGCCAGCTTTTCTTTGCGCCCAGCGACGATGATATATTCCTCTCCCTTGGTAAGCGCCTTAACGACTTGTTTAGCAAATTCAGTTGAAGTCAGACCGTTATTAGTCGCTTCATCCATCGTACCCTGTGCGCTACCGTCGCCAGTTAACGCATTAATAGAGACATTGGTCTGGATAAACCCCGGAAATATCGTGGCTACTTCTATGCCTTGATCATGTAGTTCAGCTCGTAAGCTGTTTGCCCACATATGTAGTGCTGCCTTGGCTGCCCCATAAGCACCGCGATATTGTGTACCCAATAAACCTGCCACACTTGAAACCATCACTACTTTGCCGCCGCCTTGAGCGATCATATCAGGCAACGCCAATCTAGTAAGACGCGTCTGGGCAAAGTAATCTATTTCCATGAGTTGGCGTTCAACTTCTTCAGCCGTGTCCATGATAAGTGAGCGTTGACTGATACCAGCATTGTTGATGAGCCAATCGATTTTTCCAGTCTGAGCTTTAGCAGTAGCGTAGGCTTCTTTGGTTTGATTGGCATCAGCAATATCAAAAGGAATGACAATATGTTTGTTAGTACGTTTGCAGCTATTTTTGACCACCTCTAACTTATCGCTGTCACGTCCACTTAGAATAATTCTAGCTCCGCGCTTGGCGAACGCAACGGCTAATGCTTGTCCAATACCGCTAGAAGCACCTGTAATCCAAATGGTCAGATCTTTGTATTTCGTTTTCATAAGAGTCCTTTCTCAATATTTAGATAGTCCATGATATAGGATAATAAAGCTATTCTACTAGCTAGATTTGTAGCCTTTAAAGCCACGACTAAGTGTAGAAATCGCACAAAAAAAGAGCCTCAATTGAGACTCTCTTTTTTATTCTTAGATTTGTTGTGTCAGATTAATCATCTAACTTAACCACCGAAATCATCAAGCATAATGTTTTCGTCTTCCACGCCCATGCTGTGTAGCATGTCGATGACGGCAGCGTTCATCATCGGTGGCCCACACATGTAGTATTCACAATCTTCTGGGTTTGGATGATCTTTCAGATAGTTTTCGAGCAATACGTTATGGATAAAGCCTGTTGGACCTTCCCAGTTATCTTCTGGTAATGGGTCAGACAGTGCAACATGCCACTCAAAGTTATCAAATTCTTCTTCTAGCTGATCATAGTCTTCAACGTAGAACATCTCACGAATAGAACGAGCACCATACCAGAAGCTAATCTTACGATCAGTATTCAGACGTTTGAGCTGATCAAAGATATGTGAACGCATTGGAGCCATACCAGCACCACCACCGACAAAGATCATTTCAGCTTCGGTCTTCTTGGCAAAGAATTCACCATAAGGACCTGAAACTGTCACTTTGTCACCAGGTACTAAGCTAAATACCCATGAAGACATTTTGCCTGGTGGGATACCGTCAGGACCACGTGGCGGTGGACTTGCGATACGAATGTTAAATTTGATGAGGCCTTTCTCTTCAGGATAGTTGGCCATTGAGTAAGCACGGATAACTGGCTCATCAACTTTTGAGACATAGTTGAAGATGCCGAATTTCTCCCAGTCTTCTCTATATTCTTCATCAACCACAAAGTCTTTGTAGTGTACTTCATGCGGTGGCGCTTCCAACTGTACATAACCACCAGCGCGGAAGTTTACTTCTTCGCCTTCTGGAATTTTTAGTACCAGCTCTTTAATGAAGGTAGCGACGTTATCATTAGAGATAACTTCACATTCCCATTTCTGTACATCAAAGAACTCAGGATCAATCTCAATTTTCATGTCTTGCTTAACAGCTACCTGACAAGCCAAGCGCATGTGATTGCGAATTTCACCTTGAGTAAAATAGCCTTCTTCGGTGGGCAAAATAGAACCACCACCTTCAATAACGCGGCAACGACACTGTGCACAAGTACCACCACCACCACAAGCTGAAGATAAAAATATACCTTCGCCCGCTAGTGTTTGTAGTAGTTTGCCGCCAGCTGGTGTCACCACATCATTATCGGGATTATCATTAATATGGATAGTGACATCGCCTGAACTGACCAGTCTTGAGCGTGCCGCCAAAATAATAGCGACAAGGCCCATGATGATCAAGGTAAACATAGCAACGCCACCAATCGCCGTAGCGTAATCCATGGTAGGTATCCTTAATCTATGGGGTAGGGGTGTGGGAGCATAATCTATGCTGTACCCAAACCTCTACCGAATAAATGAATTAAATAAGTCAAATAGCTAATGAAAGCTTTGAGCTTAGCGGTTTAGATGGACATACCACCGAACGACATAAAGCCGAGCGACATAAGACCAACCGTGATAAAAGTAATACCAAGACCACGCAGCGGAGCTGGAATGTCTGAGTATTTTAGCTTTTCACGGATACCCGCCAATGCTGTAATAGCAAGTGCCCAACCGAAGCCTGCACCCACACCATAGACAACAGATTCACCAAAGTTATAGTCACGCTCAACCATAAATAGTACACCACCCAAGATGGCACAGTTTACGGTGATTAGTGGTAAGAATACCCCAAGTGCGTTATATAGACTCGGTACAAACTTGTCCAAGAACATCTCTAGAATCTGTACGGTGGCTGCAATCAAACCGATATAACTTAGCAATCCTAAGAAGCTCAAGTCGATATCAGGGAAACCTGCCCATGCCAGCGCACCATCTTTTAGGATGAACTGGAATAGTAAGTTGTTTAGTGGAACAGTAATTGCCATCACGACAACAACCGCAACACCTAGACCAATCGCTGTAGAGACTTTTTTGGATACGGCCAAAAAAGTACACATGCCTAAGAAGTAGGCAAGCGCCATGTTCTCAATAAAGACTGAGGTTATAAATAAACTAACATAATGTCCCATTAGTGACCGCCTCCATGTGCCATGCCTTTAGACTGCGGCTTCATTACAAACTCAGCTTCTTCAACTTGTTCTGGCTTCCAGATACGGACAATAGCGATGAACAAACCAATGATAAAGAACGCTGAAGGTGGTAACAGTAATAGACCGTTTGGTATGTACCAACCACCATCAGTGACTGGCTGCAAGATAGTCATACCGAACCAAGTACCAGCACCCAATAGCTCACGGATAGTTGCGACGAATAGCAATACTGCTGAATAACCAAGACCGTTACCAATACCATCTAAAAAGCTTGGAATTGGTGGATTGCTCATAGCAAATGCTTCAGCACGGCCCATAACGATACAGTTAGTGATGATCAGACCAACAAAGACAGATAGACCTTTACTGACGTCATAAGCGACTGCTTTTAGTACCTGATCAACCAAGATAACCAACGAAGCAATAATGGTCATCTGTACGATGATACGAATACTTGATGGAATCTGTTTACGAATGATCGAGATAAAGAAGCTTGAAAATGCCGTTACCAAGGTCAATGCCACACACATGACCATAGCGTTAGCCATGCTGGTGGTGACAGCCAATGCCGAACAGATACCAAGGATCTGTAGGGCAATAGGGTTATTATCAAAGATAGGCGTGGTTAAAATGCTTTTAGTGTCAGCCATGTTATGCCTCCTTGCCGTTTGCTACTGGTAGCTTGGCTGCCAATTCGGTTTCAGGTTGAGCTGCCGGCTTTGGTTGATTTGCTTGTGTGTCTGCATCTTCAACCGTTTGGCCACTCTTTTCACGTAGCGTGTCTAAATAAGGCTTATAACCTTGCTCGCCTAACCAAAATTGAATCATGTTGCTAACACCGCGGCTAGTCAATGTTGCACCGCTGATGCCATCAACCCAGTTCTCTTTTGGATTACCAGCTTTAGTTACACCAGTGGCAACGTTACCATTCTCGTCATAAGACTCGATACCGCTCCACTTTGCACGCCATTCTGGCTCTTCGATGCGAGCACCAAGACCCGGAGTTTCTTTATGCTCGTAGAAACTGATACCTTTGATGGTATTCATATCACTTTCGAGCGTTAAGAAACCATAGATAGTACCCCATAGACCGTAGCCTTGAATTGGTAATACAACTGTTTCTGGCTGACCTGCGTCATCATTTTTGACATAGACTTTGGCATATTTTGGCTTACGACCAATACCAGCAGGGTCGTTATCACCCAAGTCTTCACTTAATGCTTGGTTTTTTGTCGCTTGACTGGCGTCATAAGCATTACGATCAGGAATACCTGCATCTGCTAGTGTCGCATCATCGACATAACTACCTTCGTTTAAGTCAATAATTTCTACGTCAAAATCTTTGAATCGTTCAGCGACATCATCTGCAGTATCAGATTCAGCATCGTATAGATCAGCAGCAACCAAGATATTCTTGTTACGGTCTAGACGTGCGTTTTCAATTTGTGCAGGCTTTAGACCAACAGCCACTGCTGAGACCAATACTGAACACACCAAGCATAGCGTCAAAGCCACACTGATGGTTTTCGCGTTATTACTTTTGGGCTTGGACATAGCGAACCCTCCGAGCGGTTTGGCGTTTGATATTTGCTTGAGTCACAAAGTAATCAAACAATGGAGCAAATAAGTTGGCGAATAGAATGGCCAGCATGATGCCTTCTGGGAAAGCAGGGTTGATGACGCGAATCAATACAGTCATAAAACCAATTAGGATACCGTAAGCCCAGCGACCTTTGTTTGTATGTGCAGCTGATACTGGATCAGTTGCCATAAATACAGCACCGAAAGCGAAGCCACCGATAACTAAGTGCCAGTAGAACGGCAAGCTCATCATCATGTTGTCTTCAGAGCCAATCATGTTGAACACAAGAGAGGTAGCAATCAGACCGACCACACAACCTGCCATAATGCGCCAAGAAGCAATACGCGTCCATAGCAACACTGCTGCACCCATAAGGATAGCGAGTGTCGATACTTCACCGATACTACCTTGCATGTTACCTAAGAATGCATCACTCCAAGTAATCGCATTACCATAGACATCAACGAAGTCCTGAGGAACCACACCAAGAGCTGCGAGGCCTAGCGGCGTCGCGCCTGAGAAACCGTCTACTGCCGTCCATACTGAGTCACCAGACATATAGGCTGGATAAGCAAAGTATAGGAATGCACGACCCGATAGGGCAGGGTTAAGGAAGTTTTTACCCGTACCACCGAACACTTCTTTTGCAACGACTACACCGAAGATAATACCTAGGGCAACTTGCCATAAAGGAATATCAGGTGGTAGGCATAATGCAAATAGAACTGAAGTCACAAAGAAACCTTCGTTGACTTCGTGTCCGCGGACAACAGCAAAGATAATCTCACAGAGAATACCTACTGCAAACGTCACGATATAAATAGGTAAAAACTGCATCGCACCATAGACGAAGCTTGCCCAAATACTGTCTGGGTTATAGCCTGCCATGCTAGTGATAACAGTACGCCAGCCTTCAGGCTGTAAGCCAAGCTGAGCGATAGCGGTTAGTGCTTGATGACCGATATTGTACATACCCCAAAACATCGCTGGGAAGGTACATAGCCATACGGTAATCATAATACGTTTTAAGTCAATGCCGTCACGTACATGCGATGACGCATAGGTAGTTGAGCTTGGTTGACGTAAGAACGTATCAAACATCTCAAAAATAGCGTAGTACTTTTCGTGTTTGCCGCCTTTGGTGAAAGATGGCTCCATACGATCGAACATATTGTGTAAAAATTTCATCGTGGTTAGCCCTCCAGCTCAATGCGCGTTAAGTTATCACGCAAAATATCACCGAACTCATATTTGCCAGGAGATACAAAGGTGCATAGTGCCAAATCTTCTTCGTCCAGTTCAAGCACACCCAAATCTACTGCGCTAATGATGTCTTCGACAATCAATGCACGTAGTAATTGAGTTGGTAGGTAATCTTGTGGCATGACTTCTTCATAGACACCGATTGGTACCATGGCTCGTGGTGAGCCGTTACTTGTGGTGGTAAAGTTATATTTTTTGCCACCAAAGAACTGCGAGATGTAGATAGGCAGTTTTGAGAAGCGGTTTTTACCTGGAGAAAAGAAATGGAACGCGGGACGCTCACGGCCTTCAGTTAATACGCTGATCTGATTGTGAAAACGACCAATATATGCAATGTTTTCAAACACTTTGCGACCAGACAGTACTGAACCTGAAATGATACGGTTCTCGCCAGCTGCTAACTTACCTTTGGTTAAAGCAGTAATATCAGCACCACGTTCAGTCATAACCAAATGCGGGTTAGTAACAGCAGGTCCTGCTAAGCTCACCATGCGGCGCGTATATAGACGACCTGTCGTAAACAATTTACCGATTGCGATCACGTCTTGATAACCAATCGTCCATACGGTCACACCGCGGCTGATAGGATGCAAGAAATGAATGTGCGTACCAGCAAGACCAGCTGGATGCTTACCAGCAAAACCATGATACTCAGTGACATTACTAGCTGCAGTTTTTGTAACTGGCGTCAATTGTGTATCGCCATGATGGCATACAAAGGTCTTTGGACTAAGTGTAGATAATACAGCAAGTCCATCATTGAACGCTTGTAGCTGCTCATTGATCACAAGCATCGGGTCAGCGGCGAGTGGATTGGTATCCATCGCTGTGACAAAGATGGCATGTGGACGAGCGCCGATTTCAGGTGCGCGGCTATAAGGACGCGTACGGAACGCTGTCCATTCGCCGGAGGCAATCAGTTGGGTTTCAACGACTTCAGAGTCTAGGTCAGCAAGCTGCTGTGAGTCATAGCGCTCAAAGTCTACTTCTTCACCATTTGGGTCGACCGCAATCACAAGACTCTCAAACACTCGACGTTCGCCACGTTTAACAGCGACGACCTTACCGGCAGCAGGGGCAGTGTAGATCACGCCAACACGTTTTTTGTCTTCAAAAACGGGCTGACCTTTGGCTACAATGTCACCTTCTTTGACATTCATAGTGGGCTTCATACCCACATAATCATAGCCAACAAGTGCTACATGTGTCGGTTGGTGCTCAGATATCTCGCGGGAGGGTTCACCAGTGATGGGCAAATCCAAACCTTTTTTGATGGTAATCATAAGCGAAAACTTAGTCCATAGTCTAAAACGATACCAGACGTCCTGTTTGGTATATCGGTAGCATGAACATTTGTATCACTCAATAGAGCCTTCAATCGTCTATTTTCTTTATAGCAAAATAGGGATGAAAGCTCTGTGAAGATAATACATGATCATAACTACTAGTAAGAGTATTAACGCTGACCTTAGACTCCTTAACAACACGTTAACGTCTTATTCGAATTACCAAAGTGGCGACTGGCTACCAAGGTGTATGCTAAAACCGTTTCGTCGAAAACAATCGCTACAGCGCATGGCTAAAAGAGATTGGTTTAAGTAAAATGGCTTTATCACACGTTTCATTGAAATTTAAAACTTGTAACACCAGTATGTTTGACCGTCTCTCGTTCACTAATACCGTTTGAAGATATTCAATATAATAAGAATGTGGCCAAATAACGATCTATTAAGGTAGATGATATACTGATTAAGAGACAAACTAGCTAAGTAATTGATAAGCAAACATCACTTATTACAAGCTGCTATAGTTTTAATCGTAACGGTTTTAATATAGTTAGCTAGTGATAGGGACTTGCAAGACATCTAATTGGGGTTAAATACCGCAGAATCGATGGTTTAGAGACTATTGGTTGAGATTTTTCAGATAGCCCTTTTTAGCAATTTCTTAGCCAATATTTTATTGGTCTATTGAGCGATTGCTCGATCCATCCTGATCACCATGTTGTATCAGTGAGTCGTAACAACTCAACAAAAAGCGTAACACATGGTTACTATCACATAGAAACAAATAAAAATTTACCTAGGATTATACGCTAAATTGACCTAAAATTGCCAGTCAGTAATACAATTTAACGATTGTTGGTAGTAATTCTATGTACTAAAACTTATGGTTATGATTTTCTAGTTTCTGTTTTTTTTATTTGTATTCAAACAGATTGCTAACCTGGCAATGTCTTGGTTTTCGATCTGTCTATGATTTATGCTACTTTCAAGCAGCGTGTTCTCTCGTTATTTGATTCTTCGATGACGTTTCATTCTCAAAATTTTAATTTACTAACTTTATTGCCAATCTTGTGCTTTATAAGGAATGCTATATGTGTGCTGTGCCTGTCATTATCCCGGCTATTGATTTAAAAGATGGTAAGTGTGTACGTTTAAAACAAGGCCGTATGGAAGATGATACGGTGTTCTCTGATGATCCAGTTGCCATGGCAGCGCGTTGGGTAGATGAAGGCGCGCGTCGCTTACATTTGGTCGATTTGAACGGAGCTTTTGATGGCGTACCAGTACATAGACAAGTGGTCAATGACATCACTAAAGCCTATCCGAACTTGCCAATCCAGCTAGGTGGCGGTGTACGTAATATGAACACTATCGAGCAGTATATTACTGCAGGTTTGACATACATCATCATCGGTACAAAAGCCGTCGAAGACCCTGAGTTTGTCGCCGAAGCTTGCCGCGAATTTGCAGGGCATATCATCGTTGGTATCGATGCCAAAGACGGTATGGTAGCCACTCATGGCTGGGCAAACGTGACAGATACCAAAGCGACCGAGCTTGCCAAGCGTTTTGCCGATGTAGGCGTGTCATCAATTGTTTATACGGATATCGCTCGTGACGGTATGATGCAAGGTGTCAACGTTGAGCAAACTGTTAACTTGGCGCGTGAAGGCGGTTTACCTGTGATTGCATCAGGTGGTGTTACCGATATAAAAGACATTGAGCTGTTAAAGCCATATGGTGACTGTATTGAAGGTATTATCACTGGCCGTGCTATCTATGAAGGTACGCTGAACTTGAGCGAAGCGCAGCTTTACTTAGATAATTAAAGGTAGATAGTCAAAGTCAGACAGCTAATTATCAGTAACAAGATAAGCGAGAAAGAATCTTAAAAAATAAAGGATGCTTATGGCCACTTACATTGACCGTCCAATAGTACGCAGTTCTATAAAAGCGTGGGGTCAAATGGTGTTGCTACTAAGCATCCTTGTTGCTTTTTCAGCGCATGCTGCCGATGAAGAAACTTCTGGCATTGCAGCAGCATTAGGTTTAGAGACGGCTGAAGGTGTAGATACGACAGAGGAAAGCGTATCTAACGATAACTCTGCTACATCAGAAAATGAGACATCAACAAGTGATAACATAGAATCCACCAGCTCATTGCCAACGCCTGCTCCGCCTCCAGTAATCAGTGGTGAAAGCACTAATAATGCTCAAATCGAAACCACACCTACACCGCAAAAAGACAATGATATCCGTCAACGTATCAGCGGTATCTTCTCTGAGATCGAAGGCCTACAAGCTGTCAATATTAGTGTCACCCAAGGGGTCGTTACCCTAACGGGAGAGACGGCTAACGAAAAAAAAGCACAGCAAGCGATTAACTTAACCAACCGACTAACAGATGTGGTCACAGTAGAAGACAGAATTAATCGCACGCTAGATGTTCAAGAGAATGTCTCAACGGTCTATCAAGGTCTAAAAGCGCAAGTGACCAATCTTGTGAAGGCGCTACCGCTACTATTAGTTGGCATCGTTATATTTGGTTTGGTCGCATGGTTTGGTAGTTGGTTGTCTAATCGCAAAAAGATGTGGCAGCGTCTGACGCCCAATCCATTTGTCGCTGAGCTGTTATCACAAACGGTCAAAGTCATTTTTATTATTTTTGGTCTTATACTAGGACTAAGTCTGATAGGTGCAGAAACTATTTTAGGTACATTGCTTGGTGGGGCAGGTGTCATCGGTATTGCGGTTGGTTTCGCAGTCAAAGATACGATTGAAAATTACATTGCCTCATTAATGCTGAGTATTCGCCAACCTTTTCGCGCCCGCGATCATATTGTGATTAATGGGCAGGAAGGCATTGTGGTTCGTTTGACCTCGCGCGCGACGATACTGATGACATTAGATGGCAATCAATTACGTATTCCTAATTCCGAAGTTTTTAAAGGTACAATCCTAAACTACACCAAAAACCCTGAGCGGCGATTTACTTTTGAATTGGGTGTTGATGCCAATGACGATCCGTTAGCAGCGATTAAAGTGGGATTAGATGCGATACATACGCTAACGTTTGTTTTAGATGAGCCTAAGGCAATTGCTGTCATTACTAATGTGGGTGATTCTAATATTGTTTTGGAGTTTCAGATTTGGGTAGATCAATCAGAAACCGACTTTGCTAAAGCACGCAGTATCGCTATTCGTGAAACCAAACATGCACTAGAAAATGAAGGCTTTAGCTTACCTGAGCCGATCTATCGTCTGCGCTTCAACAACAAGTTAGAGAAAGCTTTTGAACACATACGAGGTAGTGCAGATAACCCTCAATCTGATCTAACCGTTACTCCGACTATGCCTGAATCTGCTGAAAACAATCAGTCGGATGACCAAGATAAAAAGCAGGCAAAGGCTCGAGCTAAGACTATTTTACAAGGTCACAATGCTGATGATGTACTCGATGCTCGTCCTGATGACAAGCTGATGAAAAAGGTTGAACAAGAAATTGCTCAAAGCTCAGATGAGACTGATTTATTGAATAATAATAGCCCGCAAGAATAGGTATTAGACGTTAAATAAAATTTAGGCATAAAAAGTGCAACATAGTCTATATTTGGTGGTTATTCAAATAAGGGACTTTTTATGGAAATGAAACACGTTATTATTTTTGCAGTAATTGGTATCGTAGCGCTGCTCGGCTTCAATATTATTAACGGTAATAGTCACGAACAACACAGAGAGGTTTCAGCCAGTAGCGTAGCCGCTGAACAGACTGAAGCTACAGTAGTTAACGCTGAGACAGATATTGCTAGCCAGCCACTTAGTCAACAGCCAAAAGCAATCGTAGATAGTGCTACTAGCAAAATTGACCAAGCACAACAAGCTGAGCAAGAGCGTGTCGCTCAATTAGACGATGCACAATAGGCTCTATAAGTAGCTATATCATTGATACTTGAAAAGTACAAAGCAAAAAAAAGGCTAACGATCACGTTAGCCTTTTTTTGTATTGCAATATTGGTATTTTGATATCAGTCTACGCTTAACTTTTTTTACTAGACCCTCTGCGATTACTACTTCTTTTCGCAGGGGTTTTTTTAGGCTGCTCTTTTTTGGCAGGCTGTTTTTTGGTCTGGTTCATAGCGCTAGACTGAAGTTTTTCTTTTAGATCAAAATCAATCTGCAACAGGTCCATGTTGACCCCAGCGACTTGTACTTTTACCGAATCGCCAAGCCCGAATAGTGTGCCTTTGTCCTTACCGATGAGCTGCTGTTGCTGTTCATCATAGACAAAGAAATCATCGCCAACGTTTGAAATGTGGACCAAACCATCGATATATAAGTCAGTTAGCGTCACAAACAGCCCAAAGCTAGTAACTGTCGTTACCACGCCTTCGAACTCTTCACCGACGTGGTCTTTCATATAGTGACACTTGAGCCAAGACTCTACAAAGCGTGACGCTTTTTCTGCACGGCGTTCTGTATCTGACGTTTGCGTACCAGCACCTTCAAGCGAGAAGTCCATGACAGGCTGCTTGCTATTCGTTACTTGGGCTTTAATACCGCGATGCAGCATGAGATCTGGATAACGGCGAATAGGTGAAGTAAAGTGGCTATATTCGTCATAGGCCAGACCAAAGTGACCAATATTGTCAGGTGCATAGTTTGCTTGCATCATCGAACGAAGTAGCATGCTATGAATACTGATCGCATCTGGTCTGTCTTTGGTCGCTTCGATAATCCGCTGATAATCTGCTTGAGTTGGATTCTCTTCTGGAAATGGTAAGCCAAAGTTTTTCGCATATTCATGAATACGCATTGACTTCTCACCATCAGGCTTATCATGGTTACGATATAAGACTGGTAGCTCATGTTTAAGTGCGAAGTTTGCGGCACAAGTGTTAGCAAGGAGCATACATTCTTCGATAAGCTTTTGAGAGTCACCACGAGTACGCGGCAAAATCGCTTCAATCCCGCCTTTTTCGTTGAATTTGATATACGTTTCAACCGTTTCAAATTCCATTGCATGACGTTCTTCACGTTTCTTGAGCAAGAGCTCATACAATTGATGTAGCGTATTGATAGATTTTTTAACGTCTTTATTACCCGTCAACGACTTAGGCAAGCGTTTATCAGTTGGATTAACGAAATAATCGTTCACTTGATTATAGGTCAAGCGTGCTTGCGAGTGTATCACTGATGGATAGAACTCATAGCCGGTCACTTTACCTGCGCGCGATATTTTGATATCAGCAACCATGCACAAGCGATCTAGGTCTGGGTTCAGTGAACATAGACCATTAGATAGTACCTCAGGCAACATCGGAATCACGCGATGCGGGAAGTACACGGACGTACCTCGCTCATAAGCATCTTGGTCAAGTGGTGAGTTTGGTGTCACATAATGGCTAACGTCTGCAATCGCAACGACCACGCGATAATTACCGCCTGAACGTTTTTCAGCAAATACAGCATCATCAAAGTCACGTGCATCTTCACCATCGATAGTGACAAGTGGTAGATGACGTAAATCTGTACGACCTTTTATATCTTTTTCAGTTGGTTCTTGATAGTCATCAGCTTGCTTAAGCGCAGCTTCACTGAAATCTGATGGAATATCGTAGTTGAGCAGAGTCGTTTCAATAATCAGTTCGCGATCATTATCATCAGATAGCACTTCAGTGATTTTACCAGTGGCAAATTCATGCTGGTTTGGCCAATCAATGATATCTACTTTAACAGGCGCGCCTTGTTTGACATCAAACGCTTGAACATTGTCATCAGTAACCGTAATCGGTTGATGACTATTTGGACTACCAAGCTCGACGCAGTAGCCGTCTTCATCACGAGCAAGTGTACCAATAAAATTATTTTGACGACGCTCGACAACGTCAACAATGCGGCCTTCGGTACGTCCACGATTGTCTGTTGAAGTGCCGACAGCTGCTACCGTGTCGCCATTGAATACCCAACGCATTTGTTTTTCATGCAAAAACAAATCTGGCATATCACTTAATACCACAAATCCAAAACCTTTTGGATGTGCAGACACTGTACCTGAAACGATATCTTGCTTGGTCACCGTACGATAACGATAAGGACGACCTTCTCGGTTTACTTGTCCATCACGCGCCATCGCTTTTAGGCGATTGCCCAAAGCATCAAACTGATCAGGATCATCAATGTTAAAGGCTTTTGCCAACTGTTGATGTGTGACTTCACCATGCTCAGTAATCGTGCTGAGTATCAGCTCACGACTAGGGATAGGATTGTCATATCTTTTTGCCTCACTTGAGGCGTTTGGATCATTCCAACTCATAAATTACCGTATCTATTTTTAAAATTATTAATAGTGGCTATCTTAACACGAACGACGTTGCAATATCTTGCGTCAATTGTCTTATGTGTATCTGATAGCAAAAAGTGGTCAGTTTACTAACGACCGCTATAGAGACAAATCAAATATCGATATCGACATTGCTTGACTGGTTAGTGATTTTTTTACTATCCAGCTCTTTTGAGACTTCTAATACTGTAGTCTGATTTGATTTATCCAAGTATTTTTGTGCTTTATCTACTTCCGTGGTCAAAGTATTGACCGTTTGCTTCATGTTATCTAGCGCTTCAATTTTATAATTACTAATCATATCCATAGTGTCATAAACATTATTGAAGGCATTTTGCAGCTTATCAAGCTCAATGCTACTGCTAGTCGCTTGCTCATGGATCTCACCCGACTGACGCTTGAGCATGGCTGAGGTTGATTCAATCAAGCTACTGGTGGTTTTATTTAACGCAGTGATTTGATCTAATACCAATTTTTGATTGGTCATTGCTTGGGCAACAACAACAGCCGTGCGCAGTGCAGATACAGTCGTCGTGGTTGCGCGATCAACACCTTTAATCAGCTCTAAGTTATTACGGCGAATGGTATCAAGTGCCAAATAACCTTGTACATTCACTGCTAACTGAGTTAAAAAGTCCGTGTTTTTTTGACGGACATAAAACAACATCTCTTCTTTAATGATGCGAGCCTTTTCTGGATCTGTTGCTTCTATCGCGTAAACTTTTTGCTCTAGTTGCTCATCAATCTTTTTGCCAACATAGACATATTGACGGATAGACTGCATCAGCTCCCACATATTGACTTTTTCTTGCTCAATCATTGCATTGTCTTTGAGTAATTCGTCTTTACCATTATAGAGACTGGTAACAACCGCATTGATATGTGACTGTGCCGACTCGTATTGACGGAAATAATCTTGCACTTTGTTACCAAACGGAATAAGACCAAATAGTTTGCGTGAGCTGGTTAGCTCTTTTTTACTTGGATCTAAGTCTTCGACAATACCGCGAAGCTCTGTCAGCGATTTGGCAATAGGGGAGTTGTCAAACAAGCTATCATTAAGACTTTTTGCTGGTAAATCTAACATTCGATTAGATACTTGTGCAGATTCGCGAATCTCTTTGGTACCTAGATTATGAATAGATTGAACATTTTGACGAAATTCATCGCTATGCACAGAATTAGTAAGTACATGATCGACAAAAGCATCAACCTTGGCATCGAGCTCAGGAATCTGGTTTTCATCCAATTTGACCATCTGATCTGCTTCACTTTTCTGTATTTCTTTCACAGGTTCAGGTGCTGTTAGCGAGATACTAGGAGTTGTGGCGTTTTCTGGCGGCGTCAATTCTTGCATGAAATATCCTCTGATATCGGAGAAAGGAAGTGTTTGTTATTAACGACTCTAGCAGCCGTGGTAGATATTGTTTTTATACACTTATAAATTGTCTTTGGCTCATATCGGCTTTTATAAAACAGTCATTCATTATCATTAAATGCTGATTAGCAAATATAAAGTAGACCTTTAGATTACCGTGTAATCAGAAAGTTGAGAAGGTAGATTTTGTAAAATAGCGTCAGTCAATGATGCTAGGCTATTATGTTTAGTATAGCTATGTTCATTACAGCAACTTTTGAGTCCAAATAATAAAAAACCATCAATATCCCGCAGCATATTGATGGTTAGAGTTATAAACAGCTATATAGACTAACAGCGACCACTCAAAGGAATCCAATAATTCAGATTACTTTTTCTTAGTGGGCCCAAGCAGCATACCCATCTGACGACCTTCCATCTTAGGGTACTGTTCGACATTTGAGATATCAGCCGTATCTTCAATGATACGATCAAGTTGTTTGCGACCGATATCTTGATGCGCCATTTCACGTCCGCGGAAACGGATACTGATTTTGACTTTGTCTTGGTCTTCCAAGAAGCTTACGATTTTTCTCAGTTTAACCTGATAATCGGCCTCTTCAGTACTAGGACGGAGCTTCATCTCTTTGAGCTGAGTCTGCTTTTGGTTTTTCTTAGCTTCTTTAGCCTTTTGCTTTTGATCATAAAGAAAATGTTTGTAATCCATGATCTTACATACTGGCGGTTTAGCTTCAGGAACTAATTCAACCAAATCTAGATTTTCATCACGTGCCGCTTTCATCGCGGTTGCGATATCAACCACGCCCATTTGCTCGCCATCTTCTTTGACGAGACGGACTTCTTTGACATTGATATCTTCGTTGATGTTCAAACGGTTGGACTGTTTAATAGGTATTACTCCTCATCTGTTTTTGGGGTCTGTCGGCCTTTTTTACTGACAGCGTTCTGTACTAATGTAATAAATTCAGAAATACTCATGACGCCAAGGTTTTCACCTTCGCGAGTTCGGACATTGACACTGCCCGATTCAACTTCTTTATCCCCTAATACTAGCATATAGGGAATACGTTCTAATGTTTTCTCTCGTATCTTAAATCCAATCTTTTCGTTACGCAAGTCGCTAATAGCACGCAAACCTGCATTTCTAAGCTCACTAACCACGTTTTCACAGGCATCCGCTTGTTTATCAGTGATATTCATAACCACAACTTGCTGCGGTGCTAGCCATACTGGCATCCAACCCGCGTAGTTTTCGATCAAAATACCGATGAAACGCTCAAACGAACCTAAGATTGCACGGTGCAACATAATAGGTACTTCACGATCGTTTTGCTCATTGACAAACTCGGCATCGAGACGATCAGGCATGTTTGGGTCAACCTGAATAGTACCGCACTGCCAAATGCGTCCTAACGAATCTTTTAGACTAAACTCAATTTTTGGTCCGTAGAATGCACCTTCGCCAGGTAGGTAATCCCAGTCTAGCCCTGAGCTATCAAGCGCATCTGCTAACGCTTTTTCTGCAAAATCCCAAGACTCATCACTACCAACACGTTTTTCAGGACGAGTAGAGAGCTTCATAATAATATTGTCAAAACCAAAATCTTCATAGACAGCAAGCGTTAGCTTAATAAAGTCAGCAACTTCCTGTTGAATTTGAGCTTGCGTACAGAAGATATGCGCATCATCTTGAGTAAAACCACGTACGCGCATCAAACCATGTAATGAACCTGATGGCTCGTTACGATGACAAGAGCCAAACTCAGCCATACGTAATGGTAAATCACGGTAAGACTTTAGGCCTTGATTGAACACTTGCACATGACAAGGACAGTTCATCGGTTTTACTGCATAATCACGGTTTTCACTAGAAGTCGTGAACATATTGGTTGCATAGTTACCCCAATGCCCCGAGCGCTCCCACAAACTGCGATCGACGATTTGAGGTGTTTTAATCTCTTCGTAGCCATTATCGTATTGCACTTTGCGCATATACTGCTCAAGTACTTGATAAATAGTCCAGCCATTTGTATGCCAGAACACCATGCCTGGCGCTTGCTCTTGCATATGAAACAGGTTTAACGCTTTACCTATTTTGCGATGGTCGCGTTTTTCAGCTTCTTCAATACGTTGAATATAAGCTTTTAGCTGTTTTTTGTCTGCCCAAGCAGTACCATAAATGCGCTGTAACTGCTCATTTTTCGCATCACCGCGCCAGTAAGCACCTGACATTTTGGTCAATTTGAATACTTTCAAAAAGCGAGTATTTGGCACATGCGGGCCACGGCACATATCGACGTATTCTTGATGATGATATAAACCAAAGGCTTCTTCACCTGGCATATCATTAATAAGTTTTAACTTATAGTCTTCATTACGTGATTCAAATATCTCAATCGCTTCAGCACGCGGCGTCATCTTTTTAATAACGTCATAATCTTGCTTGATCAGCGCCATCATGCGCTTTTCGATCGCTTCCATATGCTCAGGCGTAAATGGTGTTTCACTAAAGATATCATAATAAAAGCCATCATCAATAACAGGACCAATGACCATCTTCACATCGGGATATAACTGCTTAACCGCATGACCTAATAGGTGAGCACACGAGTGACGAATAATATCAACACCGTCATCATCTTTTGGCGTCACGATTTCAACATTGGCATCAGCGACAATAGAATCATGTGCATCTACTAGATGACCATTTACTCGTCCAGCGACTGTCGCCTTAGCGAGTCCTGTCCCAATACTTTGAGCCACTTCCATGACTGTTGTATGACCTTCAAAGTCTTTTACACTACCATCGGGTAAAGTAATCGCTACCATAATCTATTCGCCTATTATTGGGTCCGTTGGCAGTGATGACTGCAACCATCAATCATATAACCGTGAGACCACATCAATTATATCTAATCATCGTGATATGTTGTGAAAGGGACGCATTACCTAGAGCTTTACTATAACTATATATACTAGAGCTGATACAGAGCTTAAAGCCAATTAATCCATAGCATCACAGCAAAGTGCATTTCGCTATAAGAGTAATACAACAGCCAACATATATAAGTAATGCAGTAAAATACCTATTATAACAAAAACCATCTCTCAACACTACATACCAAGGGATTAAGCGATAACGAGTAACAAGCAAAAGATATGTTACACAATGGAGGTATTCTTAGATAAGGCACTATATAAGATAAGTCACAATATTGGAGACAGCATGTGAATCTAAGTAACTTAGCCTCTATATAGTGCTACTTATATAAATATCAACAATTAAAAGTATGAGAGACAACTTGGTTCAAGAAAGTGCCTATATATTGCATAATGACAAGCTCCAATTGTAAGAATGAAACAAAGCTTCCTATTATCACAAGTTAGTGAACTAAATCATATCTCACGCTAGTTTTTTAAAAGGATAAATAAGCCAAATGCATAACTCATTGAAAAAACTATAAATTTG